>JANQIN010000192.1 GCA_028282145.1 Thermodesulfobacteriota bacterium
CTGACCGACTACACCCGGGCTGAACTGGAGCAGATCTTTGCTCTGTGCAAGGATCTGAAAGCAAAAACCAAGGCCGGGGAACCTCATCATCTGCTGGCCGACAAATCGCTGGCAATGGTCTTTGAAAAAAGCAGCACCCGGACCCGTATCTCCTTTGAGGTCGGCATGGTGCAACTTGGCGGCCACGCCCTGTTCCTGCACTCCGGCACCACCCAGATGGGTCGTGGGGAACCGATTCAGGATACCGCCCGTTGCATGGCCCGATACTGCGACGGCATTATGATCCGAACCTTTGACCAGCAGGTGGTTGAAGATCTGGCCAAGTGGGCCGACATCCCGGTGATTAACGGCCTGACCGACATGTATCACCCCTGCCAGTTGATGGCCGACCTTTACACTGTCATCGAGCATCGCGGCAGTGTCGATGGCCTCAAGTTCGCCTGGATCGGGGACGGCAACAATATGGCCAACAGCTGGATCAACGCCGCCGCCGTCTTCGGCTTTGAGCTACGCGTCGCGACCCCCAAGGACTACATGCCTCACGCCGATGTCATGGCCAAGGCCAAGGAGATGGGGGCCAACATCCTTTACACCGACAAGCCGCTGGAGGCGGCCGACGGTGCCGATGTACTCAACACCGACGTCTGGGCCTCTATGGGCCAGGAAGAGGAAGCCGCCAAACGTATGAAGGCCTTCCAAGGCTACCAGATCAACCGGGAACTGATGGATACCGCCGCCAAGGAGCACCTGATCATGCACTGCCTGCCGGCGCACCGCGGTGAGGAAATTACCGACGAAGCGATCGAATCGGATCACTCCATCGTTTTTGACGAAGCAGAGAACCGACTGCACGCACAAAAGGCCATTATGGCCACCCTGATGAAGTAAAACTGCCTTTTTTATGAACCCGATCTCTGTGCAGTGCCCGCACTGTGGCTTCTCCCGTCAGGTCCCGGCAGATAAAATTCCACCGGGTCGTTCGACGGTAACCTGTCCGAAGTGTGAAAAACCGTTCCGGTTTTCCCGGCAGGAGAGTGATTTCGGCTTTTCCATTGTCGAGCCCGCTCAACCTGCCCCTAAGGCCCTGGAAAAGCCCGCAGGCTTCTGGATACGGGCATTGGCCTTGCTGATCGACGTCCTGCTGGTCAGTCTTGGACAGCAGATTTTTGCGGTGTTTCTGGAAACTGGCGTCAATCTTTTTTCATCCGCCATGACCGACCAGATGCTTCGCGCATTGGATGCGGGTATCCAGTTGGGCGGATTCTGTCTCAGCCTGCTGTACACTATCGGCCTGACGGGGACCTACGGCCAGACCCTGGGCAAGATGGCCTTAAAAATCCGCGTCGTTCGGGTGGACGGCCGACCGATCGGCTATGGCTATGCGGCGGTGCGGGAAACACTGGGAAAGCTGGTATCCTTTCTGCTGCTGGGCGTCGGCTTTCTTATGGCCGCCTTTGACAGTAAAAAACAGGGGATGCATGACAAAATGGCCGACACCCGTGTGGTTCGGCTCTAAGGATAAAAGGCGTCTGCACACAGGCGTCGCGATACGGATATTTTAAAATCCCGCGAGGGAGTTGAAGGAGAATCAACATGTCGAAACCCGAAATCAAAAAAGCTGTACTCGCCTATTCCGGCGGTCTGGACACCTCCATCATCCTCAAGTGGCTGATCGAAGAGTACGGCTGTGAAGTGATCGCCTACGCGGCCGACGTCGGCCAGGCCGAAGAGCTGGACGGTATCCCCGAGAAAGCCAAGAACACCGGCGCCTCCAAGTGCTTTATCGAGGATCTGCGGGAAGAATTCGCCCGCGATTTTGTCTTTCCCATGTTCCGCGCCAACGCTATCTACGAGGGCCGCTATTTCCTGGGGACCTCCATCGCCCGTCCGCTGATCGCCAAGCGACAGATGGAAATTGCTGCCATGGAAGGCGCCGAAGCCATCTCTCACGGTGCCACCGGCAAGGGGAACGACCAGGTGCGCTTTGAACTGGCGGCCTATCACTTCAATCCCCACATCAAAATTATCGCCCCTTGGCGAGAGTGGGACCTCAACAGCCGCGAGGCTCTGATCGCTTATGCCGAGAAGCACGGGATTCCGGTCCCGGTGACCCAGAAGAAACCGTACAGCTGCGACCGCAACCTGCTGCATATCAGCTTTGAGGGCGGTCTGCTCGAGGATCCCTGGGCCGAGCCGGACGAGGACATGTATGTCCTTTCGGTCGCCCCGGAAGCAGCTCCCGACACGCCGGAATATATTGAGATTACGTTCGAAAAGGGCGACGCGGTGGCCATCGATGGTGTACCCATGACCCCCTATGAGGTGATGGTCAAGCTGAACACGTTAGGCGGCAAGCACGGTATCGGCCGCGCCGACATCCTGGAGAACCGCTTCGTCGGGATGAAGAGCCGTGGCGTCTACGAGACCCCCGGCGGCACCATCCTGGAAGAAGCGCACCGCGGTGTGGAGCAGATCACCATGGACCGCGAGGTGATGAACCTGCGCGATTCCCTGATCCCCCGTTACGCCACCATGGTCTATAACGGTTTCTGGTTCGCCCCCGAGAGGGAGATGCTGCAAACCCTGATTGACGAAACCCAGCAGACGGTCAACGGGGTGGCCCGTGTCAAACTGTACAAAGGCCATTGCCGGGTTGTCGGTCGCAAGTCCGACACTGACAGCCTGTTCGATCCCGAAGTCGCCACCTTTGAAGCCGACGAGGTCTACAACCAGGCCGATGCGGAAGGATTTATCAAGCTCAATGCTCTACGTCTGCGGATTCGCAGCCTGATGAACGAAAAGAAATAAGCACGACAGGAGGCGGCATGACACAGCCCAGCATTCTGGTCCGCTCGTTGCGGCACGACGATATCGAGCCGCTGATCCACCTCTCGCGGGAAACGATCAACACCCATTACCGCGAATTTCTCGGTCACGATGTGGTCGATGTTTTTCTGGACCAGGGCGCGGTCGCCGCCTTTATCGAGGACAGCCTCGAATGCTGTCGGATCTTGCAGGTGGACGGTGCGATTGCCGGGTACGGCATCTGTCACGACGGACTGATCGAGATGATCATGATCGACCCGGAACATCAGCGCCAGGGGTTGGGGCGGATCCTGCTGGGCTACCTGGAACAGGAACAGTTTCATGTCGCCGACCGCTTGCTGCTCGACAGCTTCGAAGGCAATACTGCGGCCAACAGCTTTTTCCGCGACTGTGGTTGGGAGGAGATCGAACAGGTCGAAGACCCGGATTCGGGAATCCGCAAACTGGTCTTCCAGAAGATGAAGCCTGAAGACTTCGAACCAGTCGCCACCTTCAACGAGATCCACGAAGACGGCGGTCATAGCTGTGGTGGGTCCGAAGACAACTGCGGCGGTAATTGTGGCTCTTAAACCGGTCCTTTTTTTTGAGCATCTGGACTTTGGTATATAGCCTTATAAACCAAGAAAATTTAATTATTCAGCCTTCTGTTTCCGATTCAGAAACGACCTATTTTTTCTGAGATCAAGGAAGGTGCAAGAGGGCGCGCGGAGGCGTACATCGTACGTCGCACAAGCAGCCCTCCAGCCTGACACTGAGGTCAGTAAAAAGAGACGTTTCTGGTTGGAAACGCCATGGGTTGCGCGAAGGCGACATCGTACGTCGCACAAGCAACCCTCAAGCCTGACACTGAGATCAGGAAAAAGAGACGTTTCTGGCCGGAGATATAACAAGGAAAAAACTATGAGTAAG
Source organism: Thermodesulfobacteriota bacterium (assembly GCA_028282145.1). GTDB lineage: Bacteria > Desulfobacterota > Desulfuromonadia > Desulfuromonadales > Geopsychrobacteraceae > JANQIN01. The sequence continues at coordinate 3,736 of JANQIN010000192.1, forward strand.
AAACTTTGGGGTGGACGGTTTACCCAACCTACGGATGAGTTCGTGGAGGAATTTACCGCGTCGATCCAATTCGATCAGCGGCTCTATGCGTACGATATCGCCGGTTCGAAGGTGCATGCGATGATGCTGGCACGGCAGGGAGTCATCCCCGAGGCCGACGCCGACACGATCATCGAAGGGCTGGAGCAGGTGCTGGCCGAGATCGAAGCCGGTGATTTCGAATTCTCCGTCTCCCGCGAGGATATCCACATGAACGTGGAGGCACGGCTGATCGAACTGATCGGTCCGGTTGGTGGAAAGCTTCACACCGGCCGTAGCCGCAACGATCAGGTGGCGGTCGATATCCGCCTCTACCTGCGGGATGAGATCGACACCATCGACAGTCAACTGCAGGCACTACAAGCCGCCCTGGTGAAACAGGCAAAGGAAAACCTGGCTGTCATCATGCCCGGCTTCACTCACCTGCAGACCGCCCAACCGGTCCTCTACAGCCACCATATGCTGGCCTACTACGAGATGGTCACCCGTGATCTGAGTCGTCTGCGAGACCTGCGAAAACGGATGAATGTCCTGCCGCTGGGAGCCGGTGCACTGGCCGGTACCACCTTCCCCATCGATCGGGAATGGGTGGCCGAACAGCTCGGCTTTGACGGGGTCACCCGCAACAGTCTCGATACCGTTTCCGACCGCGATTTCGGTATCGAGTTCTGCAGCTTCGCCAGTCTGCTGATGATGCACCTGAGCCGCCTGTCGGAGGAGCTGATCCTCTGGTCCAGCGCCGACTTCAGCTTTATCGAACTGAGCGATGCCTTCTGCACCGGAAGTTCGATCATGCCGCAGAAGAAGAACCCCGATGTCCCCGAATTGGTACGGGGAAAATCGGGGCGGGTGTACGGCAGCCTGATTTCACTGCTGACCCTCATGAAGTCCTTGCCTCTGGCCTATAACAAGGACATGCAGGAGGACAAGGAACCTCTGTTCGATACGCTGGATACGGTCAAGGGCTCTCTCAAAGTCTTCGCCGATATGATCGACCAGATGCAGATCCGAGCGGAGAATATGCGGATCGCCGCCGCCCGGGGGTTCTCCACCGCCACCGATATCGCTGATTATCTGGTGCGCAAGGG
>JANQIN010000271.1 GCA_028282145.1 Thermodesulfobacteriota bacterium
ATGTGCGCTCATGCTTGCCTGGAGTGGTTCGCCAGGCATGGCCAGATGCCTCAACTGAAAGGTGAGACCCAGAACAGCCTCCACAGAAAATACCCGGAGCTATGCCACAGCAAGCATGGCCCGGATCAGCTGAACGGCCCGGTGAAGATCCATGGGATCAAACTGGACAATGCGGAAGCTTTTAAAAAGTTTGGCTTTGAGGTCAGCACCATCGCCCCCAAAGATCTGTCGCAGGGAAGGATGATCCAGATTCTGAGGGACCGTGGGCCCTTTATGATCGGGTATTACTTCGACAACCGGCTTTACCACGGGGATCATATGAATATCGTGGTGGCCCTTTCTTACAATTCGCAGCGGCATGAAGTGCCGAAAGGGCTTCAACCGGGGACCAAGACAGAACCTGTTGGAACCGGCTTTATGGTGATGGAGCCCGATGCCGAAATCGGTGGAGGATGTGCCACTTACCACCACTGTACTGTGAAGCACTTCCAGACGCCCAACCCCAACGTGGAAAAGCCGAAGATTGTCCTGATCTATCCCAAGAAAAAGCTCGACCCCAAACAGGTTCCGGGAACCTGGAATGCGTCGCCCCGCAACTGTCCGGCTCCCACTTCGGCGCCGACATCAGCCCCCACCGGGGACAGGGACAAAGGGAGGATGTCCTGGATCGAGGGTGCGGTGAGAAACGCATGGGAATCGGTCATGACCAGACTCTTCGGCAATGAAAAAGCCCCGGATTCAATGAGACAGGAAGCTCAGACACCCGCCTCCGCACCAGCAAGGTCGGCCACTCAGGCTCCTCAAAGGCAGAAGCCCGCCTCCCCTGCCCAGGATCAGCAGTTAGAGATGGGAGCGGCACTGCGCAATCTCGGCCGAACCCTGGAGCCGGATGCGATCGAGGACATTCCCCCTTCGACTATGCAGGACCTGCCCGCGCCCGGTCAAAACGACAATCTGCGCCAACCGGTCATCAACCCGTTGGCGCAATTCGGCGAAAGCCTGCAGGGAGGTGATGCCAACCCGGCACCCCCAGGCGCGCCACTGTCTCAACGGGAAGACGGACAGCTCACCCCGTCCCCCGGCATGCTTCACAAAGACCGCATGGCACCGGAGACAACCCACCCCATCCAGGGGGGAGGCACTGCAGCCAGCAACTGGAACGACATTCCCGAAGGACCTGTGGTTCAACCGCCTGACATCCCCGGCTTCAACGACGCCAACGACCAGTATGAAGTGCCGCAATGGTTGCAGAACCCGTTTAAAAAATAAGGTGTCGGCGAGAGGGGCAGTGAATCACAAGGTCAGGTTGCCCAAATCATCCGTATTCGCTGTTGGTCAATAAGCTCAGCGCAGCTGGTCGGGCAGGGATGTCCGAAAGGCCTCCAACCGGTCGGCATCTTCAATCTCGCCTTCCAGCAGCAAAACCAGCGCCTTCACATCGTCTTTTTCTGCACCGGCCTGCCATTCATCCATCTTTTCTTTAAAGATGATCTGAGCGATCGGTCCGATGGCCTTGGCGAAAATCGACTCAAGAAACGGGAGATCAACCTGGGGGGCCGAAGGTTGCTCCACAGGTGCGGCAGGAGGTGCAGGGGCAGTCGGCGCACCAAAAAGACCTTCCACGTCGAGCACCTTCAACAGATTGGTCGCGCCCTGACGTACGGAGGGGTCGATGGAAATCACGTCCACCCGGGTCTCAGAGGATCGGGACATGGCCGTCGCGATATCGGCCGAGTAGGTCGTGTTATCCATCCCGTCATTGTGATAACACACCGGTTGCCCACCCTCACAGAAGATGAGGGACGCCATCTCGTCGGTATAGAGGCGGACGCATCCAGTCAGCTCAAATTCGCCAACCTTCTCCATCACCTTGTCAAAACAGACAACGGCCAGATGCTGCCCCAACAGAACCGGTTGCCCACCTACCACCGAGCGGACCTTGTCGGCAAACTCGGGAGAAAGAAGGTAGACATCCAAACGGGTTCCCGCCTGTTTCGAGAGGACCGCAATCTTGGCCAAAGCCACCTCACCCAGCTCCCGAAGCTTGTCCCTTTCATCCTCATACACGGCTTCAATCAGTTCCCCGTCCCGAAAAAGGATCAGGCCGGAAACGGACGCCTGTTCAAAGCACAGACTGCCGGAAAACTTTCTTTTTTCCAGTAATTTCAAGGCATTGGCCAAGTTGGACTTCTGAGCACTCACACCCGTTTTATAAGGCTTTCCCAAAGGAAATCGCATAGTCGACACCTTACAGCAGCAAAAATTTGAGACTTCAACAGAAAAAACGACGTATGAGGGCCAGACAAGAAAGGAACCACAATAAAAGTGGCCATATAATAAAAAATTCTAAAATTACGAGTAAACTTGAAAACAGTCTATTGGTTAACAAGTTACGGGGTGGAAAATAAAGAGTTTTAAGGAAAAAGACAATGTGTTTTTATTTAATCTTACATAATAAAAAGGTTCTACTGCGTACAAATGAACCTTAAATAAAACAACTTCTTTTTACTGTTATTTAAAGATCAATCAAAAATTCGGATTTAAAACAAATTCACTCCTTTTACGGTAAAAATAAAAGGCCCACGTTTAAAGAAGGCCTTTTATTGTTAAATATTTCTTTACTATTTTTATTCCGGATGTATGCAATCCATCAGTTGCTGTTCCCAGGCAGCATCCGTATCCGGTGCGATAATCTCCACCCGGCTTTCTTCGATGGCTTCCAGGGTTGTTTCGGTGAGGCCGTCGGAGGTCAGATTAATACCGAGCATCCCTTCCGGGGTAATAAACGAACCTTTCATCCGCTCGACATCCAGTCCCGCGAAGAAGGTCAGCAGCTTGCTGCGGTCAAAGACCTTGGACGCGGCGAAACGCCAACCGACCGACTTGAACCCACCGCCCTTGTTTTCCGCTTTGAGAAAACCGGAAGCGGGGATCGGCATATCGGACATGGACGGCTTTTGCGTGCCCGAAAAATGGTGTTCATGCCGGGACGCCTTCCCCGCCTGGGTAGGCCCTGCCAACCACGCCGGGTCGAGAACCCCCTGTTCGGTGATCAACAGCTCGGCATGGGCCGGGCCCTGCTTCTTGATATAGGCTGCCAGGGCCTCTGCGTCCCCTTCCCCATACAGGTCCGCCTTGTTACCGACGATGACATCGGCGATAGCGATCTGCTGGTTAAAGGTCTCGTGTTCCGTGTAGCGACTGTCCGAAAGCTTACGGGCATCGACCAGAGTCACAATCTTCTGGATCGACAGGACACCTTCATAGTCTTTCCCCGCCAGAACGCCAAGCACCTCAATCGGGTGCCCCAGCCCCGTCGGTTCAATCAGCAACCGATCGGGCCGTGAACGGGCCAACAGAGCCGTCAGGGCAATCTGCATCGGCAAACCCGCGGCGCAGCACATACAACCTCCGGGAACCTCCCGGATAAACACCTCCTGCCCCTGGCCGTGCTGCCCTTCAAACAGACTGCCATCCACACCGATCTCACCGAACTCATTCACCAGAACCGCCCAGCGTTCGTTGTCCGGCTTGGTTTTGAGAAGGTGCAGAATCGCCGAGGTTTTTCCGGTACCGAGAAATCCGGTGATGATATTGGTGGGGACGTTGGAGATTCTACTTTCAGGTTTCATGGTATCTCATTTCCATCGAAAGGATTTAGGGGACTCCTCATTTATCGCACAAGATGACGCCTTCTGTCCCCCTTTGCCGTGATCCCGGACAAATAAAAAGCCCCATTCCGGGATCAAAATGGGGCTTGGAGAGCCTTCTTCAGGCCTGAGGAGGAATTTTCTTTTCCTAATGCCGGGGAGAGCTACTGCTTCTGGTTATCTTTGGCAATCATTTCAGCCAGTCGGATCAGGTTTTCCGACCAGTTTTTTGCAAGGGGTGAAAGTTTCACGACACTTCCCCCAATCTCTTTGGCGATGGTCCTGGCCGACTTGTCCGAAAACTCCGGGGAGGTAATGATGGTTTTAATACCCTCTTTTTTGGCCTCCTTCACCATGTTGACCAACATCTGCGGCTTGGGCTCCTTGCCTTCATATTCGATGGCGATCTGCTTCAGACCGTAATCTCTGGCAAAGTACTCAAAGGCCGGATGAAAGATCATAAACTTGGTATTTTCCGGCAGAGGCGTAAAGATCTCACGAAGGCGCGCATCCAGCTGATCGATTTCAGCATGGAACTTCTTCAGGTTCGCTGCATAGATCGCTTTGTTCTTCTTGTCTTTACGCATCAGCGCTTTCGCCATGTTTCTCGTCATAATCTTCACGAGTCTCGGACTGGTCCAGATATGGTTGTCCACACCCTCATGGTAATGGTCGCCATGATAGATCCGCTCTTCCAACTCGATGAAGTCCACCCCTCTCTGGGTGAAGACGATGCGCATGCTCTGATTCTGGGCATTGAATTTGGGCAACCAGGCGTGTTCAAACTCGATTCCCATGGCAAAATAGAGATCGGCCTCGGAAATGGCTTTCATCTGGGACGGTTTGGGCTCGTAGGTATGCGGATCGGCTCCAGGGGTGACCATCACTTCGATATTGACGAGATCCCCCCCGATTTTTTCCAGGAAGGTCACCTGCGGGACGATCGTCACGACGGCATTGATCTTCGCATAGGACGTCACCGGGGCGAGGATCAACAGGATCAGGATCACGAGTATTTTGCTTGGCTTCACTTAAGCCTCCTTTAGTCCCTATACATTTAAAAATGCTCTAAACTTTTATCTGTACAACTCTATTGCATTGCCTTCATAACTTTAATCTATTATAAAGCGATGAATAATCGTGAAAAATACAATTATTTTCAGTTAAGTTTGGTCTTATCGCACCGTTGGATTGATATCACGACATCATGATCATCGACATCAAAAATCTTGATTTTTCCTACGATGGAGAATCCGTTCTCGAGGATATCAACCTGAGTATTCAGCCGTTGGATTTTGTGGCGATGGTCGGCCCCAACGGCGGCGGAAAAACCACCTTGCTGAAACTGTTGCTGGGCTTGTTGATACCGCTGAGAGGAACGGTCCGTATCGATGGAAAATCGCCCCAGGCGGCGTCCCAGTGTATCGGTTACGTCCCGCAGAATGTGAACTTGAACCACAGTTTTCCCATCACCGCCATCGACGTTGTGATGATGGGCCAACTCGACCCCCAAAAACCTTTCTCGCGACACAACGCATCCAACCGTCGTGATGCCCTCGCGGCGCTGGACCGTATGGGCATGGCAGCCTATGCCGACAAGAAGATCGGCTTGCTCTCCGGGGGGCAGCGCCAACGGGTGTTCATTGCCCGGGCCCTGGTGACGGCACCCAAGCTGCTTTTGCTGGATGAACCGACCGCCAGTATCGACACCAAGGGGCAGGCGGATTTCTACCGCCTCCTGCAAGAGCTCAACCAGGACGTGACCGTTCTGGTGGTCAGCCACGATCTCCTGGCGGTCTCCCGCTACGTGAAATCGGTGGCCTGTGTCAACAAGAATCTGCACTATCACGACCAGGCCGAAATCACCGGTGCCATGCTGGAAACCATGTACCCCAGCTCCATGGAAGAAGCCTGCCCTGTGGAAATGATCACCCACAGTCATCCCGACCGTGTGCGGTCGAACCCGGATAAGAAAAGCCCATGATTGAAGCTCTGGAATTTGATTTCATGCGCAACGCCCTGGCGGCCGGCCTCCTGGTCAGCGTTATCTGCGGTATTGTCGGCACCCTCGTGGTGGTCAACCGCATCGTTTTTCTGGCCGGAGGGATCGCACATGCCGCCTACGGCGGGATTGGGCTGTCGTTCTTTTTCGGCTGGCCCTATCTGCCCGGCACCATCGGTTTCTCGCTGGCCGCCAGCATGGTGATGGCGACCATCAGTCATAACGTCAAACATCGGGCCGATACAATCATCGGAGTGGTCTGGGCCATCGGGATGGCCATTGGGATCATTCTGATCGACCTGACCCCCGGCTATAGCGCCGACCTGATGAGCTATCTGTTCGGCAGCATTCTCACGGTCCCCGATTCGGACCTCATTATCATGAGCGTCACCGGGGCGCTGATCACACTCCTGGTGATCTATTACTATCCGGCGCTGCTGGCGATGTCCTATGATGAGGAGTTCGCCCGCATCCGGGGCGTTCCGGTCAAAAAGCTCTATTTCGGTCTTATCGGTATTCTGGCGGTGACCATCGTTCTGGCGATCCAGGTTGTCGGGCTGATCCTGATCATCGCTCTGTTGACCATTCCGCCCTTTATCGTCGAAAAATACGCCAAGAGCCTGTTTCAAATGATGGTGGCCTCCAGTCTTCTCGGGGCCGTCTTTACCGTTATCGGGCTCTGGTTTTCGTATCGCTACAACCTCACTTCGGGCGCGTCGATTATTATGGTTTCAGGGACCGCCTTTGTCATTTCTTTCGTGGTGGACAAGGTCCAGATGGCGTTGCAAAACGGTCAACGTCGAACCTGAGGCTCATGGCACGGGGCCAGAGAACAACGGGCCCTGCTCCGACACCGACTCCCATGGAATACTCAAGTAACTCAAGACATAGCATTGCACAACCTGCCCCCGATGTTCAGAAGGCCGCCGATCTTTTGGCAGAGGCCACGACCCTGGAGGGAAGGCTCCATCTTCCCGGAGTGCGCGATGATTATCGCGCGCGGCTGGAGCAGGTTGTTCTGTTGGCCACAGACGCGATGGGAGACCGGGAGAGCACATCCCTCCAATGGGTCTTGCTACAGGCTCAGGCGGCGCGGGCAGAGGATGCGCGCTATGGTGCCGGGCAGCTCTCGCGCGGATCTCAGCGGGCACCCACCCTGGAAGATTGTGAAGACGGCTGGCAGCGCGTCGAAGAGATCGTTTGCACGGCCGAAGGTGCGGCATTGGAGGCCGCACGTTTGGCCCGGCTACTGGATACGGCCGAAGCGAGAGAGATGGCCCACCGGGCTGAGGTTGCCGCAACAGCCGCCAGGGCAATCGTCCTGGAGCGAAACCGCGCCTATACCTTCCATGCCGATCCCGGCTTTTCGTTCGGCGAAGGCTGGTACCTGGCTGCCGCAGCACGGCTTGCCGGCGTATCCATCCAGATCAAACCCGCCGCTGCCCAGGAAGTGCAGGCCAAACGATTTCTCCTCGATGCCGGTTTAGCAGAATCTCTTCGTCCCTATCGGCCGCGTCCGGCGAGCCCCAAACATCTGACGCATATCATCGCTGCGGCGTTTCAGGAAGACGGGCCGGGAGCACAGCAGATCCTTCGTGCAGCGTTCCTCGGAGACAAATCGCCATCGGCTTCCTTACGATCATGGATCGACGGTCATGTGGGAGGGGATCCGGCACAGAAAGTGCTGCTTTGGGTACGAACGGCTGACCACCATGTCGAGCGCAATACCTGTTTCGATGAGTTGCGTCAGCTTGCTGAACTGGCATTGAAGGCCGGCCTCACTCCCCTCTTTTTCGGCGATGCCGTTCCCGCGGACCTTGTCCCGACAAGCGCAATAGACCTGACCCTTTGCTGGAAAAAGCCGCTGTTCCAGCGGCCGGACATGCGCCGGGTGCAACTGCAACTGCTTGAAGAGTTGAGATGCCGCCACGGCCTGGTGGGCCAGATCGGCGTCACCACGGCCGGCATGGACGGACCGGCGCTTCTGGGATTGCCCACCCTTTATCTCACACAGGAACCCAACGTCCGATTGGGAAAGTGGGTAGGCGCCGTTCCGGCATATCAGGAAGTCGTGCGGGCGCCGGGCTATTTCGACATCATTCGTACCACCCTGTATCAGTGGCAACAGTGACTCCGGAAGGCCATTCACTTCCGAGAAACCTGTCACCGATTATCACGCAAAGCCGCCAGCCCCTATTGAGAGTTAAGTGCTCCATTCCAGTCACTGGTGATCCACGCCTTAGTTCTGTATCCTGAATGAAAGGAAACGGGAACCAGCACGTTCATGTCAAAGGATCGGCCAGTGTCTATGCCTCGCTCTCACAGAATGACCAGACAGCTCTGTTGTTTTATCGTTTTGCTGATGCAGCTGACCTGCGGGGCTCTCTCAGCGGCAGAAACAGCCACCGGACCCCATATTCGGGTGAGCCTGATCGGTGAGGATGCGGCCGTTGTACCGGGC
>JANQIN010000272.1 GCA_028282145.1 Thermodesulfobacteriota bacterium
ACGGAGGTGCCACCGATGCCGGAAGAGGAACCGTTGGCTGCTGCTGTCGAACCGCCTCCGGCTGCGCCTGCTACCGCGCCGGCAGCAGCACCGACATCGATGCCGGGAGGTACCTGGGAAGGGCTGGTGGAACATCTTCGCCAGAAACGGCCTTCGGTCGGATCCCATCTGGAGCACGGCAGTTTGCTGGAGATCGATCTGCCCAAATTGGTGATCGGATACCCGAAGGGGTCTTTTCATCTGACCTATTGGGATGATAAAGAGACCCTGGACGGTTTGGAGGCTCTGGCCAAAGAGTATTTCGGGCAGGATGTGCGGGTCAAAATGCAGGCCATTCAGCCTGGGTCTGAAGCTCCGCCGACTCTGGCGGCGACCCGCCAGGAAGCCGCTGCTGATCAGAAGAAAAAGATGGAAGAAGATGCTGTCAGTCATCCGGTGGTCAAATCGGCCCTGGATATCCTGGGTGGCGAAGTGGTCAGTGTCTCACAAGATAAGAAGAACTAGTTTTCAGCCGGAAACGGCTCTTTTTCGCTGTGGCTGTGTAATTCTGCGGACTTGTTTGTGCAGCGTAAAGCACTACGCCTCCGCGCAAGCCCTTGATAGCCTTGCCACAAAGAAAAATTTCTCGTTCCCAATCTGAAAACTTATTATGTTTCATCCATAGCTTCATTCTGGATGGACACGAACGAAGGTTCAAAACGGAAGTGTGACGGCCTTGACGGCTGCGCCGAACAGATCAATACAAGGGAGAAGGTACTATGGCCCGAGGTGGAATGGGTGGAATGGGCGGCCTGATGAAGCAGGCCCAGCAGATGCAAAAAAAGATGGCCCAGATGCAGGAAGAGCTGGCTCAGAAAGAGGTGGAGGCCACCGCCGGTGGTGGTATGGTCAAAGCCGTTGCCAACGGCAGTCAGCAGCTGGTCAGCCTGACGATTGAAAAAGAGGTTGTCGATCCTGAGGATATCGAAATGCTTCAAGATCTGGTTCTGGCAGCCTCCAATGAGGCTCTGGCTAAGGCCCAGCAGATGATGCAGGAAGAGATGGCCAAACTGACCGGGGGCATGAATATCCCCGGGATGTTTTAAACCGAGAAACACCGTCGGGTCGGTTGAACTCTGCTAAAGAAGCAGTAGACTTCAACTGGCCCGGCCTTTTACGCACTAAAAATGTTTCCGACAATCCCATCTTTTGCGCGGCTCGTCAGCGAATTGGCCAAATTGCCGGGTATCGGCAGTAAGACCGCCGCCCGTCTCTCCTTTCACCTCCTGCGGGTGCCGAATGCGGATGCAGAGGCCTTGGCCGATGCGATCCGCGACATGAAGGCCAGTGTCCGTTTCTGTTCTCGCTGTTTCAACGTGACTGAAGCGGATCCCTGCGTGTTCTGTACCGACCCGGGTCGAGACTCCTCCCGCATCTGCGTGGTGGAACAACCTCAGGATCTGTTGGCGATTGAACGCAGCCATGCCTTCAGTGGACGGTACCATGTGCTTCATGGGGCTCTTTCGCCTCTCGATGGTATCGGGCCCGATGAATTGAAGATTGCCGAATTGCTGGAGCGGCTCGAAGCGGAAGGGGTGGAAGAGGTGCTGCTGGCGACCAACTTCTCTGTCGAGGGCGAAGCAACGGCGGTTTACCTGGCCCAGGTGCTCAAACAGAGAGGGGTCCGGGTGACCCGGCCGGCTCATGGTATCCCCATGGGAAGTGACCTGGAATTCGTTGATGAGGCGACAGTTCAGCGCGCCGTTGAAGGCCGCCTCAAACTCTGAAATGTCCCCCCTGTGATGGTCTTGGAAAATGGACGGGAAAAGTCCGGTTTAAGCCGGTTTGAACCAGTCTCCGTTTAGGCTTGAATTTTTTTTCTTTATTGTGTAAAGTGCCTCGACTGAAAATGGTCATACCATTTAAAGTGGTTAGAAATTCTGACCGATTTTAAAACCCTGTTTTACAAGGCGGGATGCCTTGTTAACACGTTGTTTTCGCTAGTATAACCCCAATCTTTTGGAGACGTGGTCGCTTGATCGGACGAAGATGCCGACAAGAGAGACCGCAACACACGCAGAGGAGGAGTTACACATGGGTAAGACAGTCATCATGGACGGTAACAGCGCCGTCGCACACGTCGCACACGCGACCAACGAAGTAATGGGTATCTACCCCATTACCCCTTCGTCCAACATGGGCGAATACTGTGACGCCAAGAGCGCCGCAGGCGAAACCAACCTCTGGGGTGCTATCCCCAAGGTTATCGAAATGCAGTCCGAAGCCGGTGCTGCTGCGACCGTTCACGGTTCGCTGCAAGCGGGTGCTCTGACCTGTACTTTCACCGCTTCCCAGGGTCTGCTGCTGAAGATCCCGACCATGTTCAAAGTGGCCGGCGAGCTGACCCCCACCGTTTTCCACGTTTCCGCACGTGCGATCTCGGCTGCCGCGCTGAACATCTTCGGTGACCACTCCGACGTTTACTCCGCTCGGACCACCGGTTTTGCTTTCCTGGCTTCCAACAATCCCCAGGAAACCATGGACATGTCCCTGATCGCCCAGGCCGCTACCCTGGAAGGTCGCGTACCCGTCCTGCACTTCTTCGACGGTTTCCGTACTTCTCACGAACTGCAAAACATTGAAGTTCTGAGCAAGGACGACATGGCCCACATGGTCACCGACGAGCTGGTTAAGGAATATCGTGAGCGCGCCATGACTCCCGATCGTCCGATCCTGCGTGGTACCGCCCAGAACCCGGACGTTTACTTCCAGGGCCGTGAGGCTGTTAACAAGTACTACCAGGCTTTCCCTGCCATCGTTCAGGGTGCCATGGACAAGTTCGCCAAGCGGACCGGTCGTCAGTACAACCTGTTTGAGTACGTTGGTGCCGAAGACGCTGAGCGCGTCATCGTCATCATGGGTACCGGTGCCGACACCACTGACGACACCGTCAAGTACCTGGTCAGCCAGGGCGAGAAGGTTGGTGTGGTCAAGGTTCGCCTGGCTCTCCCCTTCAACCAGGACGCTTTCCTGAAAGCTCTGCCCAAGTCCGTCAAGAAGATCGCCGTTATGGACCGCACCAAGGAGCCCGGCTCCCAGGGCGAGCCGATGTACCACGACGTGCGTACCGCTCTGGGCGAGCTGATGGCTGCTGGCAAGATCGACAGCTACCCCACCATCGTGGGCGGCCGTTACGGTCTGGGTTCCAAAGAGTTCATCCCCGCACACGTTAAGGCCATCCTGGACAACCTGTCCAAAGACAAGCCGATGAACCACTACGTTGTGGGTATCGTCGACGACGTGACCAACGCTACCCTGGCTCACGATCCCGACTTCGTTGTACCTTCCCAGTGCTACAACGCTATGTTCTACGGTCTGGGTTCTGACGGTACCGTTGGTGCCTCCAAGAACACCACCAAGATCATCGGTGACAAGACTGACAACAACGTTCAGGCCTACTTCGTTTATGACTCGAAGAAAGCCGGTTCGATGACCTGCTCCCACGTTCGCTTCAGCGAAGGCGAGATCAACCAGCCTTACCTGATCGACCAGGCTGACTTCGTTGCCTGCCACAACTGGGCATTCCTCGAGAAGTACGAGCTGCTGAAGGCCGCCAAGAAGGGCGCTACCTTCATGATCAACGCTCCGTTCGAAGCTTCCGAAGTTTGGGGCCTGCTGCCCAAGCCGGTTCAAGAGCAGATCATCGCCAAGGACCTGAAGGTTTACTGCATCAACGCTTCCAAGATCGCTGAAGAGCTGGGTCTGGGCGCACGTATCAACACCATCATGCAGACCGCCTTCTTCAAGGTCTCCCCGGTTATCGACCTGAACGTTGCCATCACCGCTATCAAGGACACCATCGTTAAGTCCTACAGCCGCCGTGGTGACAAGGTTGTTAACATGAACACCCAGGCCGTCGACAAGGCCCTGGAAAACGTCAACGAAGTTGCTGTTGGCGCTGCTGAGTCCGCTGCTGGCATGAAGACCGGTCTGCAGAAAGCCGCTCCGGCTGACGCTGATCCCTTCATCACCGGTACCCTGCCTCAGCTGCTGGACTTCAAGGGCGACAACGTCCCGACTTCCGGTGTTCCTGCTGACGGTACCTTCCCGACCGCTACTTCTCAGTACGAGAAGCGTAACATCGCTTTGAACATTCCCGAGTGGAATGAAAAGACCTGTGTACAGTGCGGTATCTGCTCCTTCATGTGCCCCCACGCATCCATCCGGATGAAGGTGTACGAAGAAGCAGACCTCAAAGGTGCTCCTACTACCTTCAAATCCTGCGACGCTCGCGGCAAGGACCTGGCCGGCAAGAAGTACACCCTGCAGGTTGCTCCTGAGGACTGCACCGGTTGTGGCCTCTGTGTGGCTAACTGCCCCGCCAAGGCCAAGGAAGCCATCAAGATGTCCTTCCAGCCGCCTCTGCGTGCCGCCGAAGCTGCTAACTGGGACTTCTTCCTGACCATTCCCGAGACCAGCGAGACTCTGTTCGATCGCGCTACCGTCAAGGGTTCCCAGCTGCTGCAGCCTCTGTTCGAATTCTCCGGTGCTTGCGCCGGTTGTGGTGAGACTCCGTTCGTCAAGCTGATCACTCAGCTGTTCGGTGACCGTATGCTGGTCGGCAACGCTACCGGTTGCTCCTCCATCTACGGTGGTAACCTGCCGACTACCCCGTACAGCCAGCGTGCTGACGGCCGTGGTCCTACCTGGAACAACTCCCTGTTCGAGGACACCGCTGAATTCTCCTACGGTATGCGCATCGCTTGCGACGCTCAGACCGACTACGCTCGCACCACTCTGGCCGGCCCGATCATGGCTTGCGGCTGCGCCGCCTGCCAGGACAAAGCCTTCTTGCAGGAAGTTCTCGACGCTTCCCAAAAGACCCAGGCCGAGATCGAAGACCAGCGTGCCCGCGTTAAGAAGCTGAAGGGCCTCCTGGAGAACTGCACCGCACCCGAGTCCAAGCCTCTGCTGGAAGTTGCCGATTACCTGGTCAAGAAGTCCGTCTGGGCCTTCGGTGGTGACGGCTGGGCCTACGACATCGGTTACGGCGGTCTGGACCACGTTATGGCTCAGGGCGAAGACATCAACCTCTTCGTCATGGACACCGAGGTCTACTCCAACACCGGTGGTCAGGCCTCCAAGGCGACTCCTCTGGGCGCCGTTGCTCAGTTCGCCGCTGGTGGTAAGCGCACCAACAAGAAAGACCTGGCAGCGATCGCCATGACCTACGGCCACGTTTACGTTGCCCGTATCTCCCTGGCGAACCCGGCACAGGCTGTTAAAGCCATCCTGGAAGCTGAAGCTTACGACGGTCCTTCCGTAGTTATCGCTTACAGCCACTGTATCGCTCACGGCATCACCATGAGCGAAGGTGTTGAGCGTTGTAAGGAAGCTGTGAACTCCGGTCACTGGCCTCTGTTCCGTTACAACCCGGATCTGCTCGAAGGCGGCAAGAACCCGCTGTCCCTGGACTCCAAAGAGCCCACCATCGAGTTCTCCGACTTCGCCAACAACCAGCAGCGCTTCAAGGTCCTGGCACGCACCAAGCCCGAGATCTACGAAGAGCTCCTGGCTCGCTCCAACAAGCTGGTCAAGCGTAACTTCGCATTCCTGACCAAGCTGGCCGAAGTGAACAAGGAAATCGCTGAAGCCTAATCTCAGCACCTTGTAACTCGGAAGTAGAACAAAAAGCCCCCGGCGTTTTCGCCGGGGGCTTTTTTGTCGTGAAGCGACAGGGAGCCCAGGGAAGGGCGACCTCAAAACCGCGTGCCGTTTTGGAGAGAGGCAAAATCGCACTTTTGCCGAACGGGATTGGAAGGGACCCTGATGGTCCCTTCCAAGGAACCATCCCCCCGGTGATTTCACCGGGGGCTTTTTTATCTTTTCGTTAAAGGGCTGGCGCATGAGGCAGGCAGGGTCGTGAGCTGCCCGAAATCCGCTAAAAGGCGTTTCCACAAGGGAAATTAACCATTTACTGTCTTGCATTAGAAAAAATTAGATGTTATATAGGACCCTGACCTTTCGTTCTGCTAATCAGAAGGAGCGACTTCATGCTTGGGCCCCAATCCACCTTCGTCATGTACGACGAAGAATTCAAGCGGATCAACTTCCTTATTGAAAAACTCCTCCGGGAATCCAACTCCAAAGTCATCTTCCTGGTCGACAAAAACGGGCAGTTGATTGCAGCCACCGGCGAGACGGAACATCTGGACACCACCAGCCTTGCCTCTTTGACTGCCGGTAATATTGCCGCAACAGGTGGTTTGGCCAAGCTGATCGGGGAGAAGGAGTTCTCGATCCTGTTCCACGAAGGGGAAAAGGATAACCTGCACATCTCCATCATCGGAACCCGGGTTATTCTCGTTATTATCTTTGACCAGCGTTCTTCGCTGGGTCTGGTTCGGCTGCGGGTCAAAAAGGCCAGCAACGAACTGGCTGCGATTTTCGATGAACTGGCAAAAAAGGCCGAGTCCGAAACCAAGCCCGGCCAGGGAGAAAGCCCGTTCGCTGAAATCACGGACGATGATATCGATAACCTTTTTAGCTAGTCAGGCGTTCCGATGTCTTTCATCAATTACGCATCACGTGAAATAAACTGCAAGATCGTCTATTACGGTCCCGGTCTGTGTGGCAAGACGACCAATCTGCAGTATATCTTCAACAAAACTGCTGAAGAGGCCAAGGGCAAGATGATCTCTCTGGCCACGGAGACTGAGCGGACCCTGTTTTTCGACTTTCTGCCTCTGGCCTTGGGCGAAATCCGCGGGTTCAAAGTTCGTTTCCACCTGTATACGGTTCCGGGGCAGGTCTTTTACGACGCTTCGCGTAAACTGATCCTGAAAGGGGTCGACGGTCTGGTCTTTGTCGCCGATTCGCAGGATGAGCGTCTCGACGCCAATATCGAATCGATGGAAAACCTGCAGGACAACCTGGAAGAGCAGGGGATGAAGCTGGAAGAGCTTCCCTTTGTCATGCAGTACAACAAGATGGACCTTCCCAACCTGACGCCGACCGAGGAATTGAGCAAGCTGTTGAACCCGCGTAAGGTCCCCGAATTCACCGCTTCGGCAGTCACCGGTGATGGTGTCTTTGAGACACTGAAGGCGGTTGCCAAATTGATCCTGATCGACCTGAAAAAAGGTGCCGGATCCTGACTTTCTCATACAAATAGAATCTCGATGAGCCCACTGTCCGGTGGGTTTTTTCTTGCCGAAAATGCGGGGAAAAAAGAGGGCAAAAACAAGGGACGAAAAGTGCCGTTTTTCCGCTTGACACCAGTCTTGGCCCAGTGTATAAACGTGACTCGCTGCTACGGTAGAGACATTCCCCGATAGCTCAGTTGGTAGAGCATCTGACTGTTAATCAGATTGTCGCTGGTTCGAGCCCAGCTCGGGGAGCCAATTTTCGAAGGGTCGATTTCATTAAAGAAATCGGCCCTTTTTAGTTCTTGATTCTGTAGGCGATAAAGTGCCAAAGCAGGAGTAATCTTTAATGTTAGATGATTAGAAGTTCGCGCCCAGCATGTTAATATTGACTCTTCAATCCTCTGGGGTTGACACTCTTTTGAATCGCGTACAAGTGCTTAATAATTGCTGGGGCGTCTCCCCTTTAGATTCAGGCCCAAAACATGTTTTTATAGCTCTGGATTCGCCATCTGTGATATGTGAATGTTCGATATGAAAGTTGACTTCCTTCATAGAGCCGGGCGGCTGCTCTTTGTCCTTATATTGGCCGTAGTATGCTGCGGCCACGTTTATCAATCTGTCCATCTGCACCATTTCCACAATGGCGACTTCATCGCGTTTGAAGTTAGCTCCCATCCCTTATTCGTCGCTGTTGATCATAGTTCTACACATCATCACCATGACGATGCTTCGTCGCATGAAAGTAATGAAGAGCACAGCTTTGAGAAAAATTCGGTTTGGCGACAGATCGCCCGATCAAAATGGACTATAAGTACCGATTTCGACTTCATTGGCTTTACTGTTAATGAGTATGTAAGCTCTGCTGATTTTGACGAGCCAAGGTTCCATACAAAAACATTCAGCGTTACTAAAGAGTACGATTCATCCTTTGGGGCTATTCGTGGCCCTCCCTCCATAAGTTAAATCTCTGCACACCTTTTCCACTCAACATAGTTCCGGGTTTCATTCCCTTTGATCGTGAAACCCCCAGGAGTTCAAAATTATGGTTGGTATTTCCAATAACGCCACAAGCCGACGTATGTTCGTGCTTCTGGCGCTTATCTCGTTGGTATTAACTGTGGCCGTCGATGTTTTCGCACACGGTGTTACTGCAGGTGATAAAGGTTATATTCAGGAAAGTTCGGGAACAATGATCATCCCCTTTATCTATCTCGGGGCCAAGCATATGGTCACCGGATACGATCATTTGCTCTTCCTGTTCGGTGTGATCTTTTTCCTGTATCGCCTGAAAGATATCAGCATTTATGTGACCCTGTTTGCCGTCGGGCACACGGTAACGCTTCTGTCCGGCGTTCTGATGGATGTCAGCGTCAGCGCCTATATCATCGATGCGATTATCGGTTTTTCCATTGTCTACAAAGCCTTGGATAACATGGGGGCCTATCAGCGCTGGTTCGGTTTTCAGCCGAATACAAAAGTCGCTACTTTGGTTTTCGGCTTGTTCCACGGTTTTGGGTTGGCCACGAAAATCCTTGAGTACAAAATGTCCCCCGATGGTCTGATTCCCAATCTCATTGCGTTCAATGTGGGCGTAGAGTTGGGACAGCTCATGGCGTTGGGGATGATTCTGATCCTCATGGGCTTCTGGCGACGGACAGCGGGATTCGCGCGTCACGCCTACAGGGCCAATGTCGCCCTGATGACAGGCGGTTTTATCTTTGTCGGCTATCAGATGACCGGCTATTTCGTTTCCTAAAAAAACCACTGAGGTATTGAAAATGTATAACTCCAATATCCCGTCCAAAAACGAACTTCCTTCGGCGATCAAGCTGATCAAATCTACCGTTGCGGCGATTGTGCTGGCTTCAATTATTTTAATTACGGCAGTGCTTCCTGCGGAGTACGGTATCGACCCGACCGGCATAGGTAGCGTTCTCGGTTTGACCAAGATGGGAGAAATCAAGGTCTCACTGGCCAAGGAGGCTGCTGCTGAAGAAGAGGCTGCAAGAATGGCTGCAGCGAAAGCGTCCGTGCCTCAAGAATTCAGAGAAGATGGTGAGTCTGATAAAAACATCAAATCAGAAAGTATCACGGTATCTCTTGCACCCGACCAGGGGCGCGAAGTAAAAGTCAGGATGTTGAAAGGCGCTAAGGTCAGCTACTCTTGGAAAACGAGTAATGATCGAGCTACTTTCGATGTGCATGGCGACTCGAAAAAACTCGCGATCAAGTATTTCAACTACAGCAAAGGATCTGCCGAAAGCGATTTTGGCGTGCTGGAGGCTGAGTTCTACGGAAAGCATGGTTGGTTCTGGCGAAACCGCTCCGGCAAGCCGATGACCATCACTCTGGAAGTCAAAGGGGAGTTTATCGAAATGACACAGGAAGAGTAGCCTCGCTTTGTTGGGGTGTCTTATTACTCTGACGATACTTTAAATTGACGGAAAATGGCCCATTCGTTTTTGAATGGGCCATTTTATATACTATGATCATATCGTTTGACTTTTAAGCTTTATGCTTGACGGTGCTCATGATGGTCGTCGAAATCAGTACCGACTCGCTCTCCTGGCGTTTCTGACCGACGGCTGGCACATGGGCACTCACGTCTTCGCCCTCGGTATTACGGCCTTTGCCTACTGGTTCTCCCGTAAAAATTCGGAAAACCCCAGTTACAGCTTTGGAACCGGCAAGGTGGGTGTCTTCACCGGTGATTGAAAACACCAGTTGCGACCTGCCGACACTCTCCTTGCCGAGGACCGGGACCCTGGGAAGGCTTTGCGAACAGTCCATCGTTGTCTCTATGAGGCGGGTACTTCGAATTGGAGGCTGACGTTGCTTATGTGTGTGATCCAGATTTTTTTCGTTTCCTTCTGCCGAATCTGCACAAAACCGCTGGAGATACAGTATTCAACCTCCTCGGCTTCAATTTCGCTGTTTGGGCACTCCGCACATTTTGCCGCTACGAAGCAGACTTTGACATCTTGGATACGATTGGTTGCGAATGCGTTCATGTGTTGTTCTCCTTTACGTTCGTTGATGTTGGTGTGACACACAGAGGATGACGCTTACGTTGGTAGCGCCAGTGGGTAATGAAGAGATCGTCTATCCGCATGAATATCTTCCGCCGCAACAGGCCGCCAGCTCCCGCATTACCATATTTGCGTCGTCATAGTTCGACAGGGACGAGGTGTGGAGTTGCATCCACGATGCGATTTCAGCATCGATGAGAGGGAAACACATACGGAATTTGTAGATGAAGTAAAGAACCGCCATGCCGATGCCAACGCCAGCTGCACCGGCACCAACCACAATCACGTCAAAAGATTTCTTCGATGTCATCGGGTGCGATTTCTCTCAGGTTGGCCAATATATTTCGTTCGGAAACGCTGGTTTTTCTTGATCCCAAAAATTCGAAGAGTCCTGGTAAGGTACGGATCATTATCGGTGGTACGATTCATTCTCTGTCGATGGTCTCTCAGCAGAAGCACTGTTTATCGCTAATGCGAATGCATTTGCATAAATGTATCCGAAGATCGGCACTTGTCCAGCATATTGCGAATCAAATTACACAAAGAATCAGCGATACGTTAAAGTGTGAGTTAAGGAGGGCGAGTTTTTGAGACGCAATACCACACAACGCATGGCCATAGAGAAGGTCTTCAAGCAGCATGAAAGGCCGTTAGGCGTGGATGAGGTGTTAGAATACGGCCGCAGCTTCGTCGAGTCGCTCAACCAGGCAACGGTCTACCGCAATCTCAAGCTTCTTGTCGAAGACGGATGGTTGAAACGGATCTCTCATCCCTCTCTCGGGACTTTGTATGAGCGCACTGGAAGGGCACACCACCACCACTTTCATTGTCGTGAGTGCAACCGTGCGTTTGAGCTTCCCGGTTGTGCCCTGAAGGAGGATGCAGCCCCCGATGGATTTATCGTGGAAGATCACGAAATCTTTCTCTTTGGTGTCTGTCCTTCGTGCAGTGGGGTGGCCGAGTGACCTTTGGGGAGCGCCACTGCACTCTTTAAATAAGACCGGGCTACTTAAGGCGGTAACCGATGAGGCCGTTGAGAAAACTATGGCTCCAAATGTCAATATTGGGTAGACTCCCCATCTTGGCCTGACTCCCTGGAAAAACGAAAAGGGGAGTGTGTATTCCCAGTACGCGGCTCTGTCGGTATCGGGGAACCAGAATTTTCAAGGCCATCTCCTTTCATGGAGATGGCCTTTTTCGTTGTTGGGGTATGCTGAAGAATACCCGAGGAGTAAACAGGATGCTGGAATTGGGAAGAACCTATACTGTCGAAGTGGATTGTCTGGATAAGGACGGTGCCTGGTGTCTGATTGAGGGCGAACGTCTGCTGTTGCCGCAGAGGGAAGTGTCGGAAGACCTGGAGCCCGGCGACAGTCTTACCGGCTTTGCTTTCCAGTATCAGAACGACTGCACGCTGTTGACCCTGAGGCCGGTGCAGGCCGAGGCCGGTCAGTTCGCCGCCCTGAAGGTGCAGCAGGTGACTCGCCACGGTGCCTTCCTCGCCTGGGGACCTCCCAAGGATATTCTGGCCCCGTTCGGTGAGCAGCCCGAGCGGATGAAGATGGGCGAAACTCACCTGGTTAAAATCTGCCTCGATGAAGAGGGGCGGCTTTTTGCCACAGCCCGGATCGACCTCTGTCTGGAATGGGACGAGACCCCTCTTCAGTCGGGCGACGAGGTCGACTGCCTCCTGTGGCAATTGACCCCCTTGGGGGCCAAAGTCATCCTCAACGATCTCTATCCCGCCATCGTCTACAAAGAGGACCTGGCCGAAAACGCCGCTGTTGGTGACCGGCATCGGGCGACGGTTCGTCAGGTCCGGGAGGACGGTAAGATCGACGTCACCTTGCGCAAGGTCGGTCGCGAAGCACGCACCGAAGCCACCGATGTGATCCGGCAGGCCCTTGCTGCTGACGGATTTCTCCCTCTTCATGACAAATCCAATCCCGAAGAGATTCAGCAACAACTGGGACTCAGTAAAAAGCTGTTCAAAAAGGCGGTGGGTATCCTCTATAAAGGCGGTGAGATTGAACTGGTCGACCAGGGGATCCGGCGCAAAGAACATCGGGAGGAGTAGGTGCCCCGGCTTGCACCCCAATCCAATCATTTAAAGGGGTTATTGATTGTCCTCGCGGGAGTGGTTCTGGTCAGTTTTGATGCCCTCCTGGTCCGGTTGACCGGAGTGAGCGGGTGGAATGTCGGTTTCTGGCGCGGAGCCTTTACTGTCCTCAGTATCCTTGTTGTTCTAAAAGCCAAAGGACAACCGCTCCTCCCGGAGCGTACTCTCTCTCTTCCGTTGTTGGCTATCGCCATTTTAAACGCGGGAAGCGGCCTTTGCCTGATTCTTTCTTTTACTCTGACGTCGGCGGCCAATGCCGTTGTTTTCCTCAGTGCGGCTCCTCTGTTTGCAGCGATTTCAGCGCGGATTCTTATCGGCGAGGCTTGCCCGTTTCGGACCTGGATTGCCATCGGTTTCTGCTCCTGCGGGGTAGTGTGGGTCGTGTCCGGGTCCTTGGGGGGCGGTTCCCTTTTGGGGGATCTTTTGGCATTATTGGCGACCCTTCTTGTCGGGCTCTATTTCACTCTGTACCGGAAGCATCCCACCTTGAGTCGTGCCCAGGGGATTGGATTCGGTGGACTGGCTCTTGTTATGCTGACCGTCCCTTTTGCGACGCCTTTGGACTTACCGTCACAAGCCTATCTTTGGTTAGCCGTTTCCGGGTTGGTGCAAATGCCCCTGGCAATGGGGCTGATTACCTCCGGGACCCGTCTTCTTCCTGCGGCCGAAGTCAGCCTTTTTCTGTTGCTGGAAACCTTATTGGCACCCATATGGGTCTGGGCAGTCTTCGGTGAAATTCCAGTACGTTCCACCTGGTTGGGTGGTGGATTGATTGTTTTTACCCTGATTGCCCATACCCTAGTCGGTTTGAGAGGGTCCAAATTCAGTAAGACCTGTGTATAATAAGGGAGTTACGTACGTCACGTAGCCTTTATTCATCGTCTGTATTCCAAGGCTAGCGAGAGCATGTCCAAAACCCGTGAGAAACTGGAGGACGCCCGACGCCAGGAAGCCCGATTGCGGGCTATCCTGGAAACGACTGTTGATGGCATTGTGACGATCAGTGACCGTGGACTGATTCTCAACTTCAATGCGGCTGCCGAAAGAATCTTCGGTTATTCCGCGGAAGAAGTGATCGGGGAAAATGTCAATATTCTGATGCCCGAACCGCATCGTACCGAACACGACAACTACATTCATCGGTATCTTCTCACCAAAGCCCCCCACATTATCGGCATTGGCAGGGAAATTGAGGGAAGGCGTAAGGACGGGCGGCTGGTCCCTCTCTATCTGGCTGTCAGTGAGTCCAACGTTGACGAGGCGCGGTACTTTACCGGAATCCTTCGCGATATCTCCGACCTGAAACGGGCTGAAAAGAAACTTCAAGAAGCCAATGAAGCGCTGGAAACTTTTGCCCGAACCCTGGCTCATGATCTTCGCTCCCCTCTCACAGCCATGACCGGTTTCGCCGATCTGATCATGAGTCTGTATCAGGACAAACTGGACCACCAGGGGCAGGACTTTGTCCGTGAAATTCTCTCTAACGGAGAAAAGATGCAGATGCTGATCGACGATTTGCTGGCCCTGGCCCGGGTGGGACATATCGACCGCCCGGACACCCCTGTTGTTGTCAATCTCCTGGTCGATGAATTGATTACTGAACTGCTGCTGGAGGAAGGGGTGGGAGAGAACGCCCTGGTTCGGAAGGGCGAATTGCCGGAAGTCCGGATCAGTGAAACCCTTTTGTTGCAGATTTTTCAGAATTTGATGGCCAATGCTGTCCGTTATGCGTCGGTGAAAGATCAACCGGTGGTTGTTTCCGGACAGCGGTACGGCGACAGGGTCCGGTTCGAGGTCTGCGACCATGGACCCGGGATCCCGAAAGAGGAGAGAGAGCGTATCTTTGAGTCTTTCTATCGAGGTCAGGCCGGTAAAGCCATCCCCGGCTCCGGGATCGGCCTGGCGACCGTTCGCAAGACGGCCCGGAGTTACGGCGGCAACGCCTGGGTCGAAGAGACCTCCGGTGGCGGAGCGACCTTTATCGTGGAGATGATCGATCCCTTAGTGCCCTGCGATACTTAAAATGCCGGTTCAGCGCGACAAGAAGCGGTCAGCTACAAGGCGTCGTGAGCGCAGTGACTCGCAAGAGCGAATTCAAGCGAACGCAACGTAGAAGATGGCCGCTTATCATCGCGCCCGAAGGGAGCTCCTCCTGCACGCCAATGCTGCGTTGCAGCCCTTGTCAAGGGTGCACCATTGCCTGTGGACTGCGCCTTGCCTTGTCTCACAGGAGAAACTCTGATCTCGACATTTTAAGTACCGCAGGGCACTGGAGCAAGAAACGGGTTGAACCCGCCCGCACTTTCACGCATCCTGAAGAAAAAGGAGACTCAGGATGCCTTCGGACTACGCGCGTATTGAAAAGATTATCCATTACCTGGATGAAAACCATCAGCAACAGCCTTCACTGGAAGAACTGGCCGCTCTGGTCGATCTGAGCCCGAGTTACTTCCAGCGGCTTTTTACCCGCTGGGCCGGTGTCAGTCCAAAAAAATACCTTCAGTTTCTGACGGCCAGCTACGCCAGGGAATGGCTGCGGGAATCCGAATCGGTGATGGACGCCGCCTTGGAGACAGGTCTGTCCGGCACCGGACGTCTGCACGATCTGACCCTGCAGCTTTTCGGGGCGACTCCCGGTGAGATGAAACGGCATGGCGAAGGGATGACCTTGTCCTATGGAATCTATGACAGCCCCTTCGGATCGGCCTTGCTGGTTGAGGCCAAGTCG
>JANQIN010000275.1 GCA_028282145.1 Thermodesulfobacteriota bacterium
TTGATGCAGATGGTCGATATCGGGGCGCAGAGCCGACAGCTCGTTGGCGGAGAGATTGTTTCGCAGCCCCTTCCAGGAAGACCGGACAATATCCTCCGCCTTCACTTCACGGAAATACACCAGTTCCAGGCGTTTTGGGGAACGGGAAGTCCAGGCGGTGTATCTCATCCCCTCTGGTAGATAAAGAGCTCCCGCCGCCACCTCAAAGAATAGCCAGTACATGGCACCGGAACCGACAATCTGCAATGTGTGTTGCGGCCCCTGCCACGTTGGTGAGAATCGGGCATCACCTACCTCTACGGTCGACAGTGCCACAGGAGGAAATGCCAGGGCCAGCGAGATGAAAAACGACAGGGCCTGCTTTTGCATTGGACAGCCTCCCGGAACCGGAATCGTTCTGTATCAGATTCAGGTTAGAGCGAAGCTGCCGTAAAAGGCAAGAAGCGCCTTCTGGAGGTTCAGTCCAGCCAGTTTCGGGCGCGGTCAAGGGCGCCTTCCAAACGGGGGGTGGCCAACAGCATCAGCAGGGCAGCCGGTCCGACAAAGTACGCAGCCTGCCGGAAGTCGGCGGTAATCAATCCCAGGGTGAGCCCGATAATGGCAATAAACTCGGCGGCAACCCAGCGAGCCATCATGGCGTTCATATAGAGGGTCTTCAGATAAAAGAGAAAGGCCTCATTGTAATCCAGGGACTTCAGTTGCTCCAACAGTTGCTCATCCGGGGCTTTGGTATGGGGGTGGCGTGCCAGCTCTTTCAGCGAAGGCTTCGCTTTGTAGATCTGCTGCACCGTTGCCGGCTTGAAGACCCATCCTCCAGCAAGCAGAGAAGCGACCCCGGCCACTGCGGCAAACACTGCCGCAATCATGATGAGGGAAGGCTCCAGGTCAAATTGAACGGTAATCCAGCCCTTCTGGCGAATCAGATAGGCCAGCAAGGGATAGATGACAGCGGAGACCAGCAGCGCAAACCAGATCAGGCTCATCGTGGTTTTGGCCGGTTTCAATATCGACTGCAAAGCAGGGGACAACATAGAAGCTCCTTTACACGATGGCGTACAGCTCTTGCCTGCAGCAAGCTGAGGGGGGGGAAGAACGGGTGGAACGCTCAGGCTTTATCCTACCGGCTCCAGACCGGCAAACTTCATCAGCAGTTTTTTGGGACCAATCGAATTGAAATAGATTGTCAGCTTGGTAGTGTCGCCGGAACCCTCGATCCTGCGAATGGTACCGACACCAAATTTGGGATGGTTGACCCGCATTCCCAGACGAGGGCCCATTTCGGCATCGGGAACCACTTCGACCTCGGGGGGCGGCGCCTGTTGCGCCAGACCGGCCAGGTTGTGCCCGGGGTCCGATGCGGCAGCGGGCTGTTCCACCACAGGCCGCTGATCGAAGTCATCTTCCGGAGGGGTCTCTACTTCCGTCGCTGGCGGTTTAGGAACCTCCATTTTTTGAAACAGGCTTGCCAGGTTATGTTCAGCGCTCGTGCAATCCTGTTGTCCCACGGCCAGCCCCTCAACCAGATCCTCCGGGATTTCGGCCAGAAACGGGCTGGAAGGGTTGTATTGGTAAGTGCCGTACATTCGTCGGCGACGGGCATGGGTCAGATAGAGCTTCTCCATGGCCCGGGTCATGCCGACATAGCAGAGTCGCCTCTCTTCCTCCATCTCCTCCGGTTGTGTCAGAGAGCGGGCACTGGGGAAGATACCATCCTCCATGCCGGTCATAAAGACCACCGGGAATTCCAACCCCTTGGCCGCATGCAGGGTCATCAGGGTGACCCGGTCCAAAGACTGGTCGTAGCTGTCCAGGTCGGTTACCAGGGCCACCTGTTCCAGATAATCTCCCAAGGTGGTCTCGGTGGACAGGTGCTCTTCCATCCCGTTGACCAGTTCCTGGAGGTTGTTCAGCCGATCCCGGGCCTCTTCAGTCCGTTCCGCCGCCAGCTCCGGTCCGTAGCCGGTCTCTTCGATGATCTGTTTGGTTAATTCCGGGTAGAGGGTACTTTCCAGACGTTCGGTAAACCCCTTCATCAGTTCCAGAAAGCCCTGCACCTTTTTGGCAGGTCCGGCACCGAATGCCCGTTGCTCGATCGCCATCCGGCAGGCCGGAAGGAAACCGCCGGCCTCTTCGACAAAAGCGTTGATCTTCTCGACCGTGGCCTTGCCGATCCCCCGGGCGGGAACATTGATAATTCGCCGCGCATTCAGGGTATCGGCCGGGTTCACCAGCACCCGCAGGTAGGCCAGGATATCCTTGATTTCCATGCGGCTGAAAAACTTGAGACCCCCGACCATTACATAGGGGATCCGCTGGTTGACCAACGCTTCTTCCAATGAGCGGGATTGGGCGTTGGTGCGATAGAAGACCGCCAGTTCCCTTAATTTACGGTCCTTGTGCAGGCGCACGATCTCCTGGGCCACAAAGCGGGACTCCTCTCGATCGTCAGGCAGAGATTCGATTCGGATCGCTTCCCCCTCTGGATTGTCGGTCCACAGAGTTTTTCCGGTCCGGCCGATATTTCGTCCCACCACTTCATTGGCAGCTTCGAGGATCGTCTTGGTCGAGCGGTAGTTCTGCTCCAGGCGGATGGCGACGCACCCGGGGAAGTCCATTTCGAAACCGAGAATGTTGCCGACCTCGGCACCACGCCAGCGGTAAATCGACTGGTCATCGTCGCCCACCACGCAGATGTTGCCATGCACCGAGCAGAGCTGACGCGTCAGACGGTACTGCACCTGGTTGGTGTCCTGGAACTCATCGACCAAAAGATACCGGAACCGCCCGGCCCAGCGCTGGTGTACTTCCGGATGTTCGTCAAATAAGGTCACCACCTGCACCAGGAGATCGCCGAAATCCATGGCGTTGGCCTGGTGCATTCGCGTCTGATAGAGATCGTAGACTCGCAGCAGCGTTTCTTCCTGCAGACTATCGGCTCGAACCTCCGCGGGACGCTGGCCGCGGTTCTTGGCTCGGTCGATAAAAGCCGCTACCGTTTTGGGCTTCACCGTTTTTTCACCCAATCCGAGTTCTGCCAGGCAATCCTTGATCAGGCGTAACTGATCCTGATCATCGTAGATGGTGAAATCACGTCCGAAACCGAGCTTCTCGGCTTCTTGCCGGAGGATACGCACACAGCTGGCGTGAAAGGTCGCCACCCAGGGAATTTCGTCAGGTCCCAGCATCCGCTCCAAGCGAGACTTCATCTCGCCGGCCGCCTTGTTGGTAAAAGTGACCGCCATAATTTCCCAGGGTTTAACGCCTCGCTCACGAATCAGAAAGGCGACCCGATGGATCAGGGTCCGAGTCTTTCCGGACCCCGCTCCGGCCAGGATCAGGAGGGGCCCGTCCCCGTAACCGACGGCTTCCTGTTGGCTGGCATTCAGACCTTCCATCCACTCAACCATCAACCTGCTCCTCCAGCGTTCGTCCCAGGAGGGCTCTGTTGTAGGCCGAGATCATATCCCGACGGGAAATCATACCGACCAACCGGGTCGCATCCATCGGATCAACCACGGCCAACTGTTCAATATTGCGATGCCCCATCCGTTGCATCGCTTCATCCAGGTTGTCTGAGGGGCTGACGGTGACCACATCAGCGGTCGCCAGCTCTTTCACCACCACCAAGTCCATCAGGTCACGCTCGAAAGCCACTCCCATAAAGTCCTGAACCGAGATAAAACCAGACATCTTTCCATCCGGATTCATAAGAGGAAAGTTGGTATGTTTACTCTTTCCGAGAAAATCAGCAAACTGACCCAGGGTCATGTTCTCCGGAACGGTTTCCGGATGACGCACCATCACTTCCTCGACCCGTATTCCCTGAAGGATCGAACGCTCCTTACCGGCATGCAGGTTGATCCCGGCTTTTGCCAGTTCAACCGTTTCCAGATTCTCGCTTCGGAGGTTCCGGGCGATCGCCGTCCCCAGAACGCAGGTGATCATAATGGGGATGATGACATGGTAGCTGGCCGTCATCTCAAACAAGAGGAAGATCGCTGTCATCGGCGCGTGGGTGGCCGCCGCCAGAAAGGCTCCCATGCCGACCAGAGCATATTGACCGGGAAAGATCGCCATGGTGGGGAAAAGCATTTCAAGAAGATGCCCAAAGGCGCCACCGATAGCGGCACCCAGGTAGAGACTGGGAGCGAACATTCCACCCGGAAGGCCCGATCCGAGAGTAATTGAAGTGGCCAGGACCTTAAAAACAACCAATGCTGCCAACAACAGGAAGGGTCCCTGGCCGTCCAGCATCGATTGCATAAAATGGTACCCATTCCCGAGAACCTGCGGGAAAGCGATGGCGATGGCTCCCACCGCAAAGCCTCCAACCACCGGTTTTAGAAGAGGATGGATCGGCAGGGACTGAATCTGATCTTTGATGCGACTGTGCACTCCGACGAAGATCGATGCCAGCACACCGATAAGGATCCCCATCAGACAATAGAAGACCAGCTCCCAATGACTGTTGAGGCTATAGTTCAGCACCAGGAATTCAGCCGTATTCCCCAGCAGAATGCGGGAGACCACCGTTGCCAGACCGGCCGCGATAACGATCGGGGTAAAACTTGCCAGTTCAAAGGTACTGAGGAGAACAATCTCCTGGGCAAAAAAGACCCCGGCGATCGGCGCATTGAAGGTTGCAGCGACCCCACCGGCCACACCGCAGGCCACCAGGGTTTTGAGCCGTCCGCCGCTGACCCGGAAGACTTGCCCGAGGCTGGAGCCGATAGCACCCCCGATCTGGGCGATCGGGCCTTCCTGTCCGGCAGAGCCACCGGTTCCCAAAGTGATGGCACAGGCCATGCCACGGGTGAAAATGGTCCGGCCGGGGACCTTGGCACCTCGAAGGTTCACCCGCTCGAGAAATGCCGAGAAGCCCCATTTGAGGTCTTTGGCGAACCAGAGGCCGAAAGGGATCAGCAACAGCCCGCCAACCGCCGGAAAGAGGACGATCCACAAACGGCTCCAGCTCCAGTGGTGCATCGAAATGCCAAACCAATCCATCCCTTGTTCGACCACCAGATGATGAATGACATCGATAATCCACCGGAATCCGTAGTTGGCAAAGCCGGCTGCGATTCCCACACAGCCGGCCAGGATGCCAAGAAGGGTATTCTCATTGACCTGAAGACGTCCCAGCAGGTCGACAACAGACTGTCGCAGATGGCGACGGCTATTCTGTTCCAAAGCTTCCTCTCAGGGGCGCAGGGCCAAAGGGCTCCTGTCACCGCAATTATTCAACCGTAACGCTTTTTGCCAGATTCCGGGGCTGGTCCACGTCCGTCCCTTTCAGAACCGCAATATGATAGGCCAGCAACTGCAGGGGGACCGAAGCCACGATCGGCATCAGGTCGTCCGGAACATCCGGCAGGTGAACCATGGCCTCGCACTTGTCGTGAAGACGGGCATCGTCCCTGGAGACGATGGAGATCACCTGCCCTCCTCGAGCGCAGACCTCTTCCAGGTTGGAAAAGACCTTTTCGTAGGTCGCGTTGTCCGGTGCGACCACAACGACTGGCAAGTTCTCGTCGATCAGGGCAATCGGACCGTGCTTCATCTCGCCGGCGGGATATCCTTCGGCGTGGATATAACTGATCTCCTTCAACTTCAACGCCCCTTCGAGGGCAATGGGATACTGATTCCCGCGCCCCAGGAACAGGAAATCGCTGGCGTTCATCGTCCGACGCCCGATCTCCAGCAGGTGCTCATCGGTCTTGAGCACCTCTTCGATATTGCGGGGCAACTTGACCAGGTCCTCGCACAGGACCCGACACTGATCCGCGGTCATCTGGCC
This sequence comes from Thermodesulfobacteriota bacterium, assembly GCA_028282145.1. Lineage (GTDB taxonomy): Bacteria > Desulfobacterota > Desulfuromonadia > Desulfuromonadales > Geopsychrobacteraceae > JANQIN01. The sequence goes on from JANQIN010000275.1 coordinate 5,798, forward strand.
CCGTACTCGGGCCATCTTGACAGCAAAAAGATAAAGGGCAACCAGCTGGGTGGTGAAAGCCTTGGTCGAAGCGACACCGATCTCCGGACCGGCGTGGGTGTAGATCACGCCATCACTTTCACGGGCGATGGAAGAATCGACCACGTTACAGATCGATACCACACGGCCGCCTTTTTCATGGGATTCACGCAGGGCTGCCAGCGTATCAGCCGTTTCTCCGGACTGGCTGATCACCAGAGTCAGGGTCTTTTCGCTGACGATTGGATCGCGATAGCGAAACTCGCTCGCGATATCGACCTCGACCGGGACACGGGCAAGCTTTTCCAGGTAGAACTTCCCGACCAGGCCGGCGTGCCAGCTGGTCCCGCAGGCGATGATAAAAATCTTTTCAAAAGCGGCCAACGCCTCGTCGGTCAAATCCAGGTCTTCGAGATAGATATCCCCGATGTTCTCTTTCAAACGCCCGGCGATCGTATCCGCAATCGCCCGAGGCTGCTCATAGATCTCCTTGAGCATAAAGTGTTTGTAGCCACCTTTTTCGGCCATCGCCGGGCTCCAGGTGATCGTCTTCACCGGCCGGTCCACCACGGTTCCGTCCAGGTCGGTGATCTGATAGGCCTCTCGGCTGAAGACCGCCAGATCACCGTCGTCCAGAAAAACCATGTCACGGGTGTGGGACAGCATCGCAGGGATATCGGATCCGACAAAGTTCTCACCCTCACCAAGACCAACAACCAGAGGAGAGCCTTTCCGGGCGGCGACCAGTTTGTCCGGTTCACTGGCGCAAAGAACCGCAACCGCATAAGCACCTCGAACCAGCTTGAGAGCGTCGCGAACAGCGGTCACAAATTCGCCACAGCGCTGGAACTCTCTCTCGACCAGATGAGCCACGATCTCGGTATCCGTCTCTGAAGTGAAGGTGTTACCTTCCGAGGCCAGCTCTTCTTTCAGCTCCAGATAGTTTTCGATAATTCCGTTATGAACCAGGACAATATCACCGGCCCAGTGCGGGTGTGCATTGATCTCCGAAGGCCGTCCGTGGGTTGCCCAACGCGTATGGCCGATGCCCAGGCTGCCCTCCACCGGCTTTTCGTTCAGCACGGTTTCCAGGTTTACCAGCTTCCCTTCGGCACGACGGATCTCAATACCGCTGTTGAGGGTCGCAATCCCGGCCGAATCGTAACCACGGTATTCCAGCTTTTTCAGCCCTTCAATAATGATCGGAGATGCCTGCTGCATCCCGATATATCCCACAATTCCGCACATGTGCTTAAAGCCCCTCCCTGATAGGGTTATTTCTTCTGTTCAGCCCGTCGTTTTGCGGCCCAGCCTTCAAGTACCTTTTGAGGTGCCCGGGCAATGGCAAGAGCATCTTCCGGAACATCTTTGGTGATCGTCGCACCGGCGGCGATCAGCGCACCCCGGCCGACCTTGACCGGTGCCACCAGTTGGACATCGCTTCCGACAAAAACATCATCGCCGATTTCGGTACGGAATTTGTTGACACCATCGTAGTTACAGGTGATGGTACCGCAACCGACGTTGACCCGTTGTCCCAGTTCACAGTCCCCCAGATAGGTGAGGTGGCTGGCCTTTGAACCCTTCCCGATCACCGCCTTTTTGGTTTCAACGAAGTTGCCGATCTTATTTTCACCCAGAAGTTGGGTGCCGGGACGAAGATGTGCCATGGGGCCCACGGCACTCTCTGCACCGATCTCGGAATTTTCCAGAACCGAACCGGCCTTCAGATGGCATCTGTCCGCAACAAGGCAGTCTTGCACAACCACACCCGGTTCAATCTCGCATCCCGCACCGATCCGGGTTTTTCCCTTCAGGTGCACCCCCGGGTGAATCAGGCTGTCCGGCCCTATTTCAACACCGGCATCGATGTAGGTCTGTGCAGGATCGATCAGGGTAACACCGGCCAGCATATGTTCACGGTTTAGCCGTCGGCGTATCCTCTCAGCGGCATCGGCCAGTTGAGCCCGATCGTTGATCCCCATCGCCTCTTCGGGACAGTTCAGCAAGGCAGCTTCCACAATCCGACCTTCTTTCACCGCCATCTCCAGGACATCGGTCAGGTAGTATTCACCCTGCGCATTGTCGGTTCCCAATTTGCCGAGAGACTCGAAAACAAAGCGTGCATCAAAACAGTAGATGCCGGTGTTGACTTCATTCAGCGCCTGTTCCGACGGGGTTGCATCCTTCTGCTCCACAATTCGAACCACTGCACCGTCTTCTCGGACGATGCGGCCATATCCAAAGGGATTGTCCAGCTCCATTGTCAGTACGGTCACAGCGGCTTGTGCCTGCTCGTGCTGACGAACCAGATCCTCCAGCGTGTCCGTCTGAATCAGAGGGACATCACCGGCCAAAAGGATCAGCGCTCCGTCAAATTCCATCAGAGCTTCCCGGGCACACAACAGGGCATGCCCCGTACCAAGCTGCTCTGCCTGCACGGCATACGCGATACCGCAATCGCCGGTTTCCTGTCGCACCGCTTCAGCACCGTGGCCAACGACAAGGACGGTCCGCTCGATCCCCAGCCTGTTGGCGGCCTCAATGGGGAAATGTACCATCGCCTTGCCAGCGATGGTGTGGAGAACTTTCGGCTGCTCAGATTTCATCCGGGTCCCCTTGCCCGCCGCAAGGATAACCGCCGCTCGCTGTGTCATAGTCCCTCCATCTGTAAAATCTTTCAAGTATCCCTGATGGCTCCCACAGAAGTCAACGCTAAAGCTCTGAATTCAGAGAGGGTCCGGCAATAGCGCGTGGAATCCTTGACCGGCAATGTGATCTTATCTTTAGCACCCGATGATTGTTCAGCACTGAAGCGAGAAAAAACCACTGAGAATTCCGCTGGTTTCTTGGCTTTTCACCGGTCTTTAAGTATGATGGTTTTCTTGGAGGCGCTTCATGGATGAACGTAAAGACATTTCAGATGAGCTCGATGATCTGATGGACGCGATGAAGCGCCTTGAAATCCGCTACGAGCAATATTTCTCCGGTACCGAAAAACGTGAACCGATGCAGGAACGGGAGAGAATCACCTATCGAATCCGTCGACTGATGAACCTTTCCGTCACCCAGACCGACCTTCGTTTCCGTATTGCCAGTGTCAGCAGTCGCTTTAACACTTACAACCAATACTGGACTCGCATCCTAAGACTGATGGACGAAGGACGTTACCATCGTGGCGGCGTTGTCCACCGCCTTCCGGAGACATCTTCTGCCAAGTCAAAACCACTGGCAAAGCCTGCTTCCGAAGTCGATCGGCTCTTTGGAGAACTCCAACAGGCGCAAAAAGAGGGTAAAATTGATGGCAAGGTTCCGTCCCTGCCCCAATTGACCGAGTTTCTTGATAAACAGAGGGCAGAAATCCGGAAAAAGTACGGGGACCATGAGTTTGAATTTGCGGTCCAGACCAATAATGGCAAACCCAAAATCATCGCTCGCCGCAAAGACTAGTTAGAGGTTGCTTGTATGAACGCTTCCGACCCCCCTCCATCCAAGTCCCCCCACGTCAGCTTGGTGCTGGCCGGTGGCGGGATCATGGGAGCGGCCTATGAAATCGGGTGTCTGACAGCACTTGATCAGATCTTTGGCGAATCTTTCAGCACCAATCGGTTCGATAGCTATTACGGGGTCAGTGCAGGCTCTGTCATTGCTACCCTGATGGCTAGTGGCATCGAACCTGATGTCCTGTTCCGTACCGTCGCCAAAGAAGAAAGTACCGTTTTCAACTGGCGGCGGAAGGATATTTATCGCTTCGACATGAAGTCCCAGTTTCGCTCGGTCTGGAAGCTGATCCGTAACCTGACCCGGATCTTCCGCCATTACCGTCACAACCGCTGGGACCTCTCCGGCTCTGATTTTTACTATATTCTCCAGGAGCAATTCCCGTCCGGCCTCTTTTCGCTGGACGCCATGCGGAATTACCTTTCGAACGCCTTTGCGGCCGGAGGTGTCATCAACGATTTCAACCAGCTCGACCGGCCGCTCTACATCCCGGCCTACGATCTGGACCGGGGAACACGGGTCATTTTCGGATCAGAAGGACACAAGGATGTTCCGATCTGCGAAGCCATTACCGCTTCCAGCGCCATCCCTTTCTTTTTCAGACCGGTAGAGATCAACGGACGCAACTACACCGACGGCTCCACCGGCCGGGTAACGCATCTGGATGTCGCTATTGAAAATGGTGCGACGTTGATCGTGGTGATCAACCCACGAGTTCCGATGAAAAACGATCCGGAGAATATCTGCCTGCCCTCCATGTCCTACGGCCAGTGTACCAGCATCGCCGAACTGGGAATCATGGTCACCTGGGAGCAGGTACAGCGGATCGAAAACAAGATCAAGCTTGATCTTGCCCTGGAAAGCTGCCGCCGGGATCACCCGGAGATTGACATTCTGCTGATCGAGCCCTCCGATCAGGAATCGATGCTCTTCTTCCAGAGCCCCATGAGCCAGGTTGCCCGCCACCATGTCATGAACCACGGCTACCACCTTACCCTCAGCCAGTTGCAAGGGAACTTCCTCAAATACAGCGAGATGTTCCAAAGACACGGTATCCAGGTGGATCGACAGCGTCTGCACCCTGCACCACCGGTCGAAATCACCACCTGATGAACTGTTCGATGTAGACTGCCCGTATGACCTTTTTATTTGTGACCATCCATGTGCGCCGCTCTGCTCAGGCTATTCCGCTCGCAGCCGGCTGTCTCATTGCCGCCCTGCCCCCCGAACAACGGGCACACACCCACCTTCTCGACTTTTACCTGGACCAGTCGCCCGAGGAGATGGAACAGGCGATCCAAGCGCATTCGCCGGACGCCGTCTCTTTTTCCACCTACGTCTGGAACCGGCCGGCCGTCACCGACCTGGCTCTCAGGTTGCGCCGCAGCCACCCCGACCTGTTTCTTTTCGCAGGAGGACCGGAAGGATCAGCCGATGCCGAAGGTCTTCTTCGGGAAGCGCCTTTCTCGGCAATCCTGCGCGACGAGGGCGAATTCTATTTCTCCAGAATTATTCATTCAATTCAAAATAAAAAATTTATTTTCCAGATTAACGGATTAAGCTATATCCGGCAAGGAGAGGTTCACCACAATCCTGCACCGGAAGAGCCTCCCGACCTGAAAAGCCTGTCGTCTCCCTGGCTGACCGGTGTTCTCACCCCCGAACCCGGCGGAGGGGTCTTGTGGGAAACCGCTCGGGGATGTCCTTTTCGGTGCAGCTATTGCTACGATGCCCGTTCAAGTGCCCAGGTCCGGCCGATCCCTCAAGACCGACTCCGTCAGGAACTGCAGCTTTTCACTCGGGAAGGAGTGGATCAGGTCTGGATCCTTGATTCCACCTTCAACCATCCCCCGGAGCGCGGCAAAGCACTGCTGAAGATGATGTTGGAAGAGGCCCCGGGGATTCACTATCACCTGGAAGCCAAGGTTGAATTCCTTGATCGGGAGACGGCCGACCTGCTCGGCCAACTCGCCTGCTCTGTTCAGGTTGGTCTTCAATCTATGAATCCGGATGTATTGAAAACTATCCGTCGTACTATTAATCATGACGATTTTATTTCCAAAATCCGGTTGCTGGGAGAGGCCGGGGTTACATACGGTCTGGACCTGATGATGGGG
>JANQIN010000276.1 GCA_028282145.1 Thermodesulfobacteriota bacterium
AAATCCTTGTCGATCGACGAGTCGGCACTTACTGGCGAGTCGTTACCGGTTAACAAGCGGACGGAGGTCTTGCTCGAATCGACATTGTTGGCCGATCGACGAAATCTGGCTTTTTCGTCGACCCTGGTCACTCAGGGAACGGCCACCGGTATGGTCTTCAGCATCGGCGATCAGACCGAGATCGGCCGGATCAACCAGCTGCTGGCCGAAACGGTGGAGCTGGACACGCCGCTGACACGCAAGATCAAAGAGTTCAGCGGGGTGCTGCTCTATATCATTCTGATTCTTGCCGGTTTGGGTCTGGTTGCCGGTGTGCTGCGCGGGCAACCGTTTGTCGATATCTTCCTCGCGGTGGTGGCGCTGTCGGTGGCCGCCATCCCTGAAGGGCTGCCGGCAGCAATGACCATCGTGCTGGCGATCGGGGTCAAAAGAATGGCGCAACGCAAAGCAATTCTGCGCCGCCTGCCGGCGGTCGAAACCCTCGGCAGCACCACCTTTATTTGCAGTGATAAAACCGGCACCCTCACCACCAACCGCATGACGGTAACCCATCTGTTTGCCGGTGGGCAGACTTATCGAATCGCGCCGGAGACCGACGGGGTAACAAACGTAGATGGCAACTCTGTGGGCGTGATCGATGGACCCTTGCAGGCCTGCCTGGAAGTCGGGGTGTTGTGTAACGATGCCCAGGTCTCCGCCGAGGAGACTGAAGGAGACCCGACCGAAGCTGCACTTTTGGTGGCGGCCGACCGTGCCGGGTTTGATCGGCAACGTTTGGCGAGTGAATGGCCCCGGTGCGACGAGATCCCTTTTTCCTCTGAAACCCAGTTGATGGCAACGTTGCACACGCATACAAACGGACGCCGACTCTGTGTCAAAGGTTCGCTGGAGGCGTTGCTGCCGCGTTGTAGCAAACAGATGGGCATCACCGGTACGCTCGAACCGGTCGATGCGGCTACGGTCGAACAGGCTGCCCGTCAGTTGAGTGAGCAGGGTTTGCGTGTGTTGCTGTTGGCCCAACAATGTGGTGCGGAGGACGAGTCGTCTTTGGCCGCACTGGAGGATGTCGACAGCCTGGGTTCGCTGACCCTGGTCGGTTTGCAGGGGATGATCGACCCGCCACGACCGGAAGCGATGACTGCAGTTCAGCGCTGCCAACAGGCTGGGATTCAGGTACGGATGGTCACCGGCGATCATGCCGGGACCGCTGCGGCGATTGCTACCACTATCGGTTTGCAAGGGGAGTGCGATGCTTCGGGCAAGCTCAAAGTACTGACCGGCAGCGAGATCGGGCAACTGGAGGAAGCCAGATTGGGTGATGCCCTCCAGAAAACTGCCGTCTGTGCACGGGTAGCTCCGGAACAGAAGTTGAAAATTGTCCAAGCGCTACAGGCACGCCAGGCGGTGGTGGCGATGACCGGTGATGGCGTTAACGATGCACCGGCATTACGTCAGGCTGATATCGGTGTCGCTATGGGGATTGAGGGGACCGAGGTGGCCAAGGAGGCGGCTGACATGGTGCTGGCCGATGATAACTTTGCCAGTATCAGGGCTGCGGTGGAGGAAGGGCGGGGTGTTTATGACAATCTGATCAAATTTATTACCTGGACCCTGCCGACCAATGTCGGTGAAGGTCTGGTGATCCTGATCGCCATCTTTGCCAATCTGACCTTGCCGATTACCCCGTTGCAAATCCTGTGGATCAATATGACGACCGCAGTGTTGCTGGGTATGATGCTGGCGTTTGAGCCGCGAGAGCCGGATATCATGCGCCGGGCCCCGCGTGATCCGCGTTCCTCCATCCTCGGCGGGGTTTTGATTCTTCGTATACACATCGTCGGACTGCTTCTGCTGATCGGAGCCTTTGGGCTGTTCTATTATGAACTGCAACAGGGGGAGTCGGTGGAACTGGCACGGACAGCTGCGGTGAATGTGTTTGTTTTTGGTGAGATGTTCTATCTGTGGAACTGCCGGTCCCTTGAGCGATCTGCCTGGAGCATCGGCTTGTTTTCCAATCGGATGATCCTGGTGGGAGTGGCGGCGATGACGGTTTTGCAGTTGCTGTTTACCTATGCTCCCTGGATGCAGGCGCTCTTCAAGACCGCGCCCTTACGGCTCAGCGAATGGGTGATGATTCTTGGGTTCAGTGCGGTGATCTATGCGGTTGTCGCCTTGGAAAAGAACCTTCGTCTGATTCGAAAACGACAGAAAGCGGAAATTAAAAGCTGAGTGGTCTTTTGAGGAACTTGGCTTGGTGAAATGGAGCGGCTGCTCTATAATCCCGCCCCATGGAAGACTCTTTTTATCCGCATATTCTCGATATCCTGCACGGGACCATCCGCGAGGCCGGTGGCAACGAGGTCTTTTTCCGGGGGCGAACCGACGATGTCCTCCGGGTGGCCGAGGTCGATGTCCTGGCGCGTGGCAGTGCCGATGCGGTCCCTGCCATCCTGCAGGATCTGCGTTACGGCGATGTGGTGATCCACAATCATCCTTCAGGGATACTTCAACCCTCCCAACCCGACCTGGAGATCGCCTCCCGACTGGGGGCAATGGGGGTCGGTTTCTTTATCATCAACAACGCCGCGGATGCCGTCTATCGAGTGGTCGAACCGTTTCGGCCCAAAGAACATGTTCTGCTTGAACCGGAGGAGATCGCGCGCATCCTCGGCGCCGGTGGCAGTATCGCAGAAGCTCTTCCCGGCTATGAAGACCGGCCCGAACAATTGCGGATGGCACTGACCTGCGGCGAGGCATTTAATCAGGACCAGCTGGCCTCCATTGAGGCCGGCACCGGGACCGGCAAAAGCCTGGCCTACCTGGTGCCGGCGATCCTTTGGGCCCAGGCCCATGAAGAACGCGTGGTCATTTCGACCAACACCATCAATCTTCAGGAACAGTTGATCCGCAAGGATATCCCCTTTCTGCAACGAACCCTCGGCATCGGTTTTCGGGCGGTCCTGGTCAAGGGACGCAGCAACTATGTCTGCAAACGCAAATTGGAGACTGCCGGTAGCGAACCCGGCTTGTTTGACGGGGAGAATCGAGGTGAACTGGCGGCCATCCGTGAGTGGACCGAGTCGACGGGGGACGGATCCCGGGAAGACCTGTCGTTTGTCCCCAAATCCGAAGTTTGGGAAGAGGTCTGTTGTGAGGCCGACCAGTGCAGCCGGACCAAATGCCCGCATTACAACAACTGTTTCTTGTTCAAAGCCCGGCGCTTGGCGGCTCAGGCCGACCTGCTGGTGGTCAACCATGCCTTGTTGCTGACCGACCTGGTGGTGCGGCAACAGACCGAAAACTATTCCTCGACCGCTGTTCTTCCGCCGTACAACCGTCTGGTGTTGGACGAGGCCCATCATCTGGAAGATGTCGCCACCAGTCATTTTACCGGCCGGACCACCCGCTACGGTTTTGCCCGGGTGCTCAACCGTCTGCGTCATCCCCGCAAGGTAGATCAGGGGCTGTTGCCCCGGCTACTGAGGGATATCGGCAAGGAACTCCCTGACTCCTTCGACACCCTCTACCGGGACCTGCACGAACGGATCGAGTTCCTGCTCAGCAATCGGCAGGCATTGCTGGACCAGGCGGTGCGAACATTGGAACAGGCCGGAGAGGATCTGGCAGGCGCTTGCGGAATGCAGGTTGAACCCGGACGAGAGGCACGGCAACGAATTCTGGAGCCGTTGCGAAAGACCGCCGCCTGGCAGGAAACCGCGACACGGCTCAAAGATCTGGCAGCCGATACCTCCGCCATGGCCAGCGGGGTCAAGTCGTTGCTCAAAAAGTGCGAAGAGATGCCCGAAAGTGTGCAGGACAAATTGGCATCACCGCTGGTCGATCTGCAGGGAATTATTGGTCGTCTGGAGCTGCTGTCCGATACCTTGCTGCATTTTCTGCACGGGGGTGAGGACGCCTGTGTCTGGTTTGAAGCCAGTTTCCGCCGGGTGGGACGGGGGCAGAGCTTGGTGACCCACCTTTGTAACGCCCCGTTGGAAGTTGCGGAAAGTCTGCATCGTTCGCTTTACGCTCGCTTCAAGACGGTGATCCTGACCAGCGCGACCCTCACCGTGGACCGGAAGTTCGATTACTTCACACAGCGGGTAGGGTTGAACCATGCCGAGCCGGGTCGTTTGAACACCTTGCTGTTGGCCTCTCCCTTCGACTATGAAAAGCAGGCCCTGCTGGCGATCCCTACCGATGTGCCGGAGCCGAACCGTCCCGGATATGCTGAAGCAGTGCGGGATCTGACCGAGGAGGCGCTTCGTCTCTCCGGTGGGCGGAGTTTTGTTCTTTTTACCGCCTACTCTCTTCTGTCTCGCATCCATGGTGAGCTGGCGCCTGTACTGCAAGCGACAGGGCTCCCTTGCCTCAAGCAGGGAGAGGATGCCCGGCATCGTTTGCTGAAACAGTTTGCTGCGGAGGAAGCGTCGATCCTGTTTGGAACCGATTCCTTCTGGGAAGGGGTCGATGTGCCTGGACGGGCGTTGGAGCAGGTCGTTATTGCGCGTTTACCGTTCAAGGTGCCGACGGAGCCGGTCCAGGAGGCGCGGGCTGAAGCGATCGAGCGTCGCGGCGGCAACCCGTTTATGGAAATGACGGTCCCGCAGGCGGTGCTCAAGTTCAAACAGGGATTCGGCCGCCTGATTCGTAACAGAACCGACCGTGGAGTGGTGCTGATCCTGGACAGCCGGGTGGTGAGCAAGCGTTACGGGAAACTCTTTTTACGGTCACTGCCCGAAGCCCGGCAGGTGATCTCCGGTCGCGGTCGGGTCATGACAGATATTCGACAATTTTTCGCCCAGGAAGAAAATCCGGTCGAATAAGACGATCTTGCCTCGTAACTTCGTTGAGTATCGGGCGGACCATTGGCGCCACACCTGGAAAAATTGTTTTCAAGGAGGCGTTGCAATGAGATGGCGATTCAACGGTTATATTGCCGCTTGGGGTTGTCAGTAAAGCGAAGTCGCACTTTTGCGAAACGAAAACGCCTCACCCCGGGG
>JANQIN010000010.1 GCA_028282145.1 Thermodesulfobacteriota bacterium
CGGTTACCGTCCTGATTGCCGTCTTTGCCTGGCAACCGATGACGCCTGTTCCTCACAAAGGCGCGCTTCCCGAAGCCCGGATGGTCGCCACAGAGATGGCTGCCGACGCCCTGGAGGAGGACGCTGCCTTCACCCTGGTTGCCGACCTGGAAATGACCGAACAGGTCAAAGAGGTCACCGAAATCGAACTGTTGCAAAATCTGGAGTTATTGCAGAATATGGAACTGCTGCAAGAGTTTGAAAGCTGAAGCACAGCATAAAAGCATCGGGTGGTCCGGCGCTCGGCCCCCTCACTGGAGGACATCGTATGAAAACGTTTTGGACCTTTCTTTTGCTGCCGGTTTTTCTGCTGACATTCAGTGCCCCACTGTACGCGGAGACTGAGGCAAATACACGTGTTCAGGACCTCTCTCCCGATGAAAAGCGGCTGCTCAACAACTACCGGCGATACCAGAACCTGTCTCCGACGGAGCAGGAAAGGGTTCGGCAGCAGTACCAACGTTTTCAACAGCTTCCGCCCGAGCAAAAGCAACAGCTTAAAAAGAAGTACCAGCGCTTCCAGCAACTGAGCCCCGAACAGAAACAACAGCTTCGCCAGGAACAGAAACGGATTCGTAACCTCCCACCGGAACGTCGCCAGGCCGAAAGAGAGAAACTTCGCAAGCGCTACTTCAACGGGAAAAAATAAGTTCCAAGCCACCAGGCTTCCTGCAGCCTTTTTACCCCTCCTGCTTTACACCAGATTTACACGTGCAGGAAAAGAACGCCTCCGGGCCGCACACGTAGTAAAAAAATAGCCATTTATAGGCATCCAGGGCTTTGGGGGAGGGTGAAAACGTGAAAAAAAGAGGGAGGCTGAATGCCCCCCTCTTTAGAAAAAATTACGATTCTTCAGTTCACCCCTTCGGGCAACTCATAAGCAACAAATGCATACTCACCGGGACTGATCAGAGTGCTGTTGGAGAACTGCACGACCAGCAGCAAGTTGGGCTTTCCGTCACCATCAAAATCGACCACCTCAAAATCAGAAAGATAGCCGTTCTGCTTTTTAGTTCGCCAGATTTCGACCAGTTCTCCACCTTCAATCCGCATGGCTTTAAGATGTGAACTGTTGTAGCTGCGGATACGAAACAGAGTTTGCCCCAAATTCATCGGGACCAGCAGTTCCCCCCCTGGGGCAACCTTCATGGGGGCCGAAAGATAATGATACTCGTCTTCTCCTCTGCGTCTGGAAAGCAGGTAAGCATCAGAGCCACCAAAGCGCTCATCACTGCGCCAGCGAAGGGCGCCGTTACGATTATAAAGCTCCAGACGATCGTTAGGTGCAAAATTCGCCGTAAAGACACCTTCCGAATTCGGGTAGAGGGAAAAGCTGTAGATATGGCCCTTCAGCGGCTTTTTAAGAGCTCCACCCAGCTGAACCTTACCGTTGGAAATACTCGCTACGCGGAAAACGGATCCGCCTCCACGCAGAATCTCATCAGGCCTCTGTGCCGCCAGAACCCACTTCCCGGGGGAAACCTGAACGCGATTAAACAACCAAGGGAGCCCCGAAGCAACAACCTTACCTGCCCCCCCGGAAAAGTCGATGACGTAGGAAGATACACGGTCGTCCAGGCGCCCGGAAACGTAGAGCTCAGTCAGGCCGTCTCCATTGAGATCAAAACCCTCTACCGCCAAAGGAGTCACCGAATCCGGTGTGTCGACAATGGTTCCCGCACCCACGGTCTCTTCAATGGGCAACCGATAAAGCTTGGTTTCCCCCGTCAAAGTGACAGCAAGTGTCTTTTGACCAGGAGAGAACATCCCGACAGTGATTCCGGCAACAACACCTTTCTGGATGCCGCTTTTCCAGTATTCATCGGTCCTACGTGCTTTGCGAACCCTGACAATCCCCTCGGGCAGGTTGGAGGTCCCATCGGGGAAAACCAGCTGCTTGGGGCGGGGCTTACTCGGCACAGTATTCGGGCTCTGCACTTGGGCGTCCGCAATATCATCCACGACATAACCCCGGAGAGATTTTCCCGCCAGGGTAGTTACTCGAAGATTGGCATTTTGTAAACGGAACAGAGTGCTGAATTCTGCCGTATCCCCTTTCAGAGGTTGAGCATCGGCCGCAAGTCGCTTCCATTTGAACTGATTCAGCTTGGAGCGCAGTTCGGGGTAAAGGGCATCGGCAAGAGGCCCATCACCCTGGAAATAAGCGCGAACGCCTTCAAAACGTCGGACCTTGGCTCCTCGAACCGGTGCTTCGCCCCAGATAAGAACAGCACTGGAAAAACCCGAAGCCACTTTGGTCACTTCCAGGTAACCTTTGACTGCCGTCAGTTGGCCAATCACCGCACCTGTAACGGGATGGGTAATCTTCTGCCCCGGGACAACCAGAGCGAGCAGGTCTCCGAGAGCAACGCGGTGGGACGCATCCAGATCAACCAAGTATTCCCCGTCGGAAGCAAGGAGGATGTAGCCTTCCACGGGTGACATATCGTGAGCGATCTCTTTAACGGTCGCACACCACGCCTGAACTCCCCATCCTAAAAGCAGACAAAAGGACAAAAAAAGGCCAAAGAAGGCTGATTGTTTGGACGGCATAGAATCCTCTCTAAAGATGAGAAATTTTTAGCGAGAAAGTACCATAGGCGGGGGATTCGAGCAAGAAAAAGGCCCCGGAAATCCGGGGCCTTGAAAACTTCTAAATCGCGGCAAAAAACTTAGTCGCCTACCGGAGCCAGGAACTCATAACCGCAAGCGGGGCACTTGACCTTGACTTGCTTGCCGCCGGATTGGGCACAAGCAACCAGAGAAACAGCAAACAGTGCGATCATTGTGAAAGTAACCAGCTTTTTCATGTGTAGCCTCCCTTTTTTGGAATGATATCGGGCACCTTTCGAGTGCCCTGTAAGTCTAGTATAGCCTAAGAAATAACCATTTCCAGTGTCAGGTAAAAAATTTTACCAAACCAATCTTCTTATTTTGCGCCAGAAAACTCGGGGGCTTGCCATATTCTAGTCTCTTACCAACGACCGGTTTTCCTTCTTTTTTTTAAAAAAAAAGCGCCCCCCATCCGGAGGGCGCTTCAAAGACCATATCAACCGCAGATTACAGGTCGAAACGCCACTGGGCACCAAAATACAGAGTCTGGTCACCGTCGGAGCCGTCTTTTTCATCCAGGTTGTCGTTGAAGGTGATGGTGGGCTTGATGGTGAAGCCTTTGGTCACCTTGTAGTGCAGGTCGACATAGTACTGGATCTGGTCGTCGTCGGTCTCACCAGCAACACCGGTGTCGGTGGTCAGATAACCCACACCACCGGCGATCTTCAGTTTGTCACTGAGCTTGGCAGTAGCAGCAATAAAGCCGGCCAGAGTATCAGCATCATCGTCGGTTGCAGCGGTGTAGGAAGCATTGGGAGCTGAAACAGAGATTTCTTCCAAGTTCTGACCGTAGTAGATTTTGGCAGCGATAGAAGCGGGACCGACAGGCACTTCACCCTGAGCATAGATGAAGTAGGTGTCGGCGTCGTTACCGGCAGTCTTTTCGTAGGAAGCATAACCGACACCGGCACCGACAGAAGCAGCACCGATCTTACCGTCATAACCGGCGGCGAGGATCGGGTACTCGATGTCGTCAACATCAACGTTGTCGTTACGCTGGTCGATCAGGGAGACGTACAGACCGGCGTCCAGACGCAGAGTCACCTGAGAAGAGCGAGGAATGGACAGAGCACCGTAGCCGGCACCGTCGTTGTCCTGGCCGGCAACGGAACCGTAACCCCAGTCAAAAGCAGCGTAGTCCTGACCGATGGTCAGGGTACCGGGACCGAAATCGTAAACAGCGTAGGCCAGACGCAGGGAAACAGTGTTACCGTTGTCGGAGTCTTTCAGACCCATCTCAACCTGACCGGAAACCTGGTCGGACACCTTGAACTTCACACCAAGGCGAGTGTTGCCTTGCAGACCGAAGTCCAGATCGGTAGTGTCGCCGGAACCGGCCTTATCGACGTCGACATACATGGTCTCATAACGGATCGAAGCGTAAGGCTTCGCTTCGGCAAATGCCATCGCGGGGACGGCGGCGGCCACCAACAGGGCAACCAGGGATACAATAGACTTCTTCATTTTTTCTCTACCTCCTGAGTAGAAAGAATCCGATGGCCAATCCATCGGCGGAAAACGGAAACATAATCTTCAAGTCGCCCTCATAAGGGGCTTACATATCGCCCATCATCATAGGTGATTATGGCGGATGTTTACCATGTGTCCTTCCTGCGGCGCAAGTGTTTTCGGCGCCACGGAAGATCGCTTTCATGTGGTTCTTATGCAACATTTGAGGACAATATCAAGCCACCTTTGCCCTCCTTTCAAAACACTGCAATCTACTTGCCAACAATTACCAATTCTGCAAAACCCGCAACAGGACTCTTTTCCTCCAAACCGGCCCGCCATAAAGCCTGGAATTTTTGCATAAATTTTGCCCAGCGCGCCCAAAAAGACGCCCCGGTGTGAGCCTCTTTAAGGAGTTTTCGTGAAAATGGTTGTCATTTTCTATATAATCTCTACTCAGATGTCAACAACTATCGTTTCCCGTCCAGGGGCAACGCCTACAAGCTTCGCCATCGATGAAAAAAAAAGCACCCCGAGAAAATCTCGGGGTGCTTGACTGGCGGGCAGATCAATCACCTTACAGGTCAAATTGCCACTTGGCACCGACCCAAAGGGTATTATCATCATCCCCGGAACCGGCCTTGTCCAGGCCAAGCTGATAGGCTATTTCCGGGACGATGGTAAATCCCTTAGTGAGCTTGATCGGAGCATTTACAAAGACGAGGGCTTCGTCGTCATCCTGACCGGAAGCCGCCTCGGTTTCGTTGTATGCGCCACCAACGGAGACAGCAAGCAGATCACTGGGATAGAAGGTTGCCGACAGGAAAAGCCCCAGAGTGTTCAGATCGCCACCCGTGGAACCCAGCTTGAAACCACCGCCCAGCAGGTTCTTGGTGTCATCGCCATAGACAATGCGAGCTTTAAGTTTGGCCATCGCAAGCTTGGCTTCCAAATCACCCATCAGGGCCCAAGATTCCTCGTCGATGGGAGTGGTGTCATCAGCAGTCACATAGGCACCGTGCAGACCGAAGGAAACGACACCGGCCTTCCCTTTGTAGCCGACAGCCACCTCAGGAATCTCGACGTCATCGTCAGAGCTTCCAAGGGTGTTATCGATCAGAGCGACATAAAAACCGTTGTCCAAGACCACACGGATCTGGGCGGCACGGTTAGCCGCAGAACCGTAATCACCACCGGCCGCATCATTATAGATAACAGGGAAAAAGGTGGTATAAGGAGCCCAGGTTTGCCCGATCAATAGTTTCCCGGGGCCGAAATCATACTGCCCGAACGCATGGCGCAACCCAACAGCGTTGCCGTTGTCGGAATCCTTCAGAGACAATTCAACCATTCCAGACACTTGGTCCGACACCTTAAACTTCACGCCAACCCGGGACGAACCATAAAGGCCGAAAAGAAGGTCCGTGGAATCTCCACCGGAACCATCCTCGTCAGACACATTCTTATAAAAGGTCTGAAAGCGCACCGACGCATAAGGTTTCGCCTCGGCAAAAGCTGCCACAGACCAGACAGACGCCAATACAACAGCAAAGAGCACAACAGAAATCTTTTTCATACGCTTGTTTCCTCCCAAGAAAAGTTTGAAAGACCCCGAGACAGACACCAGGGCTTTCATATATATCCGCCAGCCTCAAACAAATGCACATTAACCCCGCATATATAATTATTATGTTTTTACAATGCCAAAACCCTGAATGCAAGGAATTCCCGGGAGATTACGAGATTTTCTTCTTTTGCCCTTAACGCATGATCAATGTGGATTTACACGGCAAAAAAAAGCGCCCCGGGAAATCCCGGGGCGCTTGGCTGGCAGACAGAGTGTGAGCGGATCTTACAGGTCAAACTGCCACTTGGCGCCGACGAACAGAGCGTTGTCAGCACCGTTGGTGGTGGAAGCGCCACCGATACCGGCTACGTCGAGAGCGTCAACATAGGCGATTTCGGGAACAATGGTGAAGCCTTTGGTCACTTTGATCGGAGCGTTCACCCACAGGGTCAGCTCATTGTTGTCGTCGCCGGCAGCAGCTTCGGTTTCGTTGTAAGCACCACCAACGGTCACAGCAATCTTGTCGCTGGGGTAGAAGGTAGCGGAAGCGATAACGCCATAGGAGTCCAGGTCACCGGAGGTGGTGCCGGTGGACAGAGCGAAACCACCACCGGTCAGGCGGTTAACGTCTTCGCCGAAGAAAGCGCGGGCCATCAGCTTGACAGCGCCAAGCTTGGCGGTGATGTCACCCATGACAGCGTAACCTTCTTCGTCAGCGCCGGTGTCGTCAACGGATACGTAAGCACCGTGGATACCGAAGCCGACGTTGCCGGCCTTGCCTTTGTAACCGATAGCGATTTCGGGAATTTCAACGTCGTCATCGGTGGTACCAGCAGTGTTGTCGATCAGGGCGATGTACACGCCAGCGTCCAGAGTCAAGCGAACTTGAGCGGCACGGTTGGCAGCGGAACCTTGGCGCAGGCCTGCGGTGTCATCATACACCTGGGGGAAGAAGACGGAGTAAGGCATCCAGGTCTGACCGATCAGCAGGGTGCCTGCACCGAAGTCGTACTTACCGAAAGCGTGACGCAGACCAACAGTGTTGCTGTTGTCGGAGTCAAACAGACGCAGTTCAACCAGGCCGGACACTTCGTCAGAAACCTTGAATTTCACGCCGACACGGGAAGTACCGGTGTGCAGCAGACCGAAACGGAGATCGCTTACGTCAGCGCTACCGGCAACGGAATCTTCGAAGGAGGTGTACATAGTTTGGAAACGAATAGAAGCATAAGGCTTAGCTTCAGCAAAAGCAGTGGCGGTCCAAGCAGCGGCCAGAACCAGAGTCAGCAGAACAACGGAAAGCTTTTTCATGGGATTCTTTCCTCCTGAGAAAGAAATGAGTTTCGGGTCAGCGAACCACCATGTCCGCATAAACCCAAGGCCTGCCAGCCATTAAACTCGCGAAAAAAACCTAACAGACATCTGCATGATGCCGTGCCCCTCAGCAAAACAGCGTTTTCCCAGACGGGGCATCAGCGACTCATTAATACAATAAGGGTGCCAGAGTTGGCAAGAACAAACTTGGAAGACAGGGATTAAAACGTCAAAAGGGCTGTTTCAAAAAGAACTTATCCGTTCCGACAGGCATCTTCCCGAAATTACTAAAAACTTCTCTGGAGCACAAACAGGCGTCCCAACCGACAAAAACGTTGCAGGGGAGACACAACTGTGTCTCCCCTGCAACGAGTAAAACTTCGTTTATTCGACGTCAGCGTTCCAAAAGATGTTCAATCAGAATCTGCATATTGGCCGCATCCATCACCCCACCATCACGCGCAACCTGACCTTCTTTATCGATGACAAGCAGTCGGGGGATCAAGTAGACGTTGTAGGCACCGAAGATATCGCCTTCGTCGGTCATGGCAATCGGTTTGACTTTGCCGGCATGCTTTTTCAGATATTTACGCACAACATTCGCTGACTCCTGGAAAAAGATCTCCACCACCGGAATCTCATGTGCACTCAGAAAGTCGCCGGCTTTCTGCAACTCCTGCATCTGTTCCTTACAGGTGGGGCACCAGGTGGTGGCCAGCTTGAGCACCACAATCTTGCCCTTCATACCGGAGAGGGAGACCTTTTCTCCGTCAATCGAAGTCCCTGAAAAGTCGGGTGCGGGATCACCCACATTGAGTGCCAATACGGGGCTCGCAACAACAAGCCAGGTCACGATAAGTACAAGAATACGGGACATGAAGATCTCCTGCGCAGGCCGCCGTAACGGGACAAGTGTGTCTTGGAGTTTAGAATCCGGGCCAGAATGGCCGATCCGTTTTACACAAATATATCCTTTTCAGTATAGCCAAAGAACACCCATTCGCACACCCCTTGGACCTATGTCATGGAATCTATGAGGTATTCTGGGAAAAAGGAGCTCTGTTTTATTGACGAGCTCCGCCTGAAAACGCCATAATACATTGCACACAGGTGAACGGCTCTTGAGCCACACCGGGAGGGACGTTGCTTTGGAAGACCAACACCTGACATTGCCAGCAGGCTTGAAACCGTTCGGATACCCGGCCTTGTTTGATCAGCTTCGGGAGGGTTTTTTCTACACTCCGCTGGAAGAGAACAAGGACGCGTTCCGGTTTACCGCCCTGGCGGACGCCAACCGGGTTGGCCAGATATTCCAAGCGTACAGTCGTCTTCTTCCCGAGGAAGCCTTTTTCATTCTTGAATATTACACCTTGGATGTGGCGTCGATTGACTGGTCCCGACAGGAAACCTCCACCCCCTGCATTACCTACTCGCCCTATCTTCCGACCCCGGTCCTGATGGAGACCTTGCTTCCCGTACTCCCTCGCCTGATCCACGATGGGTTTGTCGGCTTTGGTATCGCCAACAGTCGTGAGGGGATGGAATTGTTCTACAGCGAAGAAAAGGTCCTGACCTTTTTCTCCGGGAACCATCTGCAGATCTCCAACTTTCTGCAGCAACAGGGGTTACCGTATTCCCCGGAGCTCAATCTTCCGACCGACTATGAACATGAGCATCTGTCGTTGTTGAATCTGAACAGACGCCATCTTCCAGAGGAACTGACCAAACTGTCCCCGCGCGATCTGGATTACCGTCACTACTGCAACGAACTTGTCGAACAGCTGGACATGTACCAGGTCAATGAAGGCCCCAGCTTTTTCCTGACCAAAAAAGAACAGGATCAGATCGAAAATTACATCCGGAGCCAGAGCCATTTCTCCGAATTCTGGGAAGAGGAGTTCGGCAACCTCCTGCTGGACTGGATTGACTTTGTGGAAGAATGCCACAGTAGTTTTGACGGAGACCTGTGGGAATACCGACAGGCTCTACGCCTCCGCGACCTGATTCAGGCTGTCGCAGCTGGTGTCCCCAACAACCTGAGTGATAAATTGCTCGAAATTGTTCGGGAGGCCGACAGTCGGTTTCGATCCCTGCTGATTGATTCTCACAAGCGGTTGGATTCGAGTGGCGAAGGGCCGGATCGTTTCTGGCACCAGGGGATGATCCGAAACCCCGGATCCGTTTTACGGCGTGATCTGATTCGCCAGGGCTGGTACAAACACTGAGCCGGCACCGATCCGTTCACAACTGCCTTTTTCGGCGGTTCTGGAGTGCAGTGAAAGAAGAGGCCCGGACCCTTCCCCGGGGTTTCGGAAAATGGAGGAAGCCATGATCCTTCTTCTGGCCGCGGTCCCCACGGAAACGGACCGCATCCGGCAGGCAATTACCCATTATGAAGAGATCCAACGCCCTGCATTCACCCTGCGCGCCGGTCGTATTGGAGACCAGCACCTGGGTTTGCTTCACACCGGGGTCGGCAAGGTCAATACGGCCATCACCCTGACAAGTTTTCTGGAGCGTGCGGATGTGTCCGCCGTTGTTCAGTTCGGTGTCGGTGGCGCCTATCCGAACACAGGGTTGAAGGTTGGAGATCTGGCTCTGGCCTCGGCAGAAATCTACGGCGATGAGGGCAGCCTCAGCCCGGAAGGTTTCCTGGATCTTCAGGCACTGAGCCTGCCCAGCACCCTGATCGATGGTCGTCCTTTCTTCAATCGCTTCCCCCTGCGAGACCAATTGGTCAGCACGGCCCAGAGGCTCTTGGGAGACTGGGCGGACACCTGGGGAATTCACCTGAAAGCCGGCCCCTTTGTCACTGTCTCCTGCTGCTCCGGACTGACCGACAGAGCGGTTGATCTCAGCGAACGGACCGGCGGCATCTGTGAGAGTATGGAAGGGGCCGCTGCAGCCCAGATCTGCGCCCAGCACAGCATCCCTTTCCTGGAAATCCGCGGGATCTCCAACCTGACGCTTGATCGGGATTTTGACAGCTGGGATATTCCCACCGCAGCGGCACACGCTCAGGCAGCCCTGCTGCACCTTCTGGAATACTGGACCGAACTGGAGTGATAAATGAACAACCTGTCTTTGGGCTATTCTCCCTGCCCAAACGATACCTTTATCTTCTACGCACTGATCCACGGGCGGCTTCCGGGCTGCCCGTTTTCCTTTGAG
The DNA here is from genome assembly GCA_028282145.1 of Thermodesulfobacteriota bacterium. Classification (GTDB taxonomy): domain Bacteria; phylum Desulfobacterota; class Desulfuromonadia; order Desulfuromonadales; family Geopsychrobacteraceae; genus JANQIN01. Next base: position 10,154 of record JANQIN010000010.1, read on the forward strand.
GAACGCCTGGAAGATGTGGAAACTCTCAATCGACTGGCCGCTGAGGCGGTCCTTGACCTGAGTAAGGTCAGCTACCACGCTCTGGGGCACCTGCGCCAGGACTATGCCCTGCTGCACAGCGGCGGTGCTCTGGGAAGGGGCTGTGGCCCGCTGGTAGTCGCAAAAAATGCCTGTGCTCTGAAGGACCTGAAAGGGAAGACCATCGCCATCCCCGGCCAACGGACAACGGCCAACCTGCTGCTGCAACTCTATGATGAGGGGTTGGACCGGATTGAAATTATGCCGTTCCATACCATTATGTCGGCAGTGGCCCAGGAGCGGGTCGCCGCCGGGGTGATTATCCACGAATCCCGTTTCACGTACCCACAGCACGGCTTGGAGCTGGTTCAGGATCTGGGCCAGTGGTGGGAAGAGACAACCGGGCACCCCATTCCTCTCGGCGGAATCCTCGCCAAACGGTCTCTGGGAGAAGAAACAATCAGACAGATCGACCGGCTGCTGCAGCAATCGGTGGACTACGCCTTCGTCCATCCGCAAGAGCCCCGCGGTTACATCAAGCAGCACTCGCAGGAGTTGACGGACGAGGTGATCGAAAGCCACATCCAGCTCTACGTCAACGACTTCTCCCGGCATCTCGGCGAGGAAGGCCGCGCCGCCGTCGAATACCTGCTGCAACGGGCCGAAGACCGTGGCTTGATCCCGCCCTCCGACCTACCGTTGTTTTTAAGCTGAATTTGCAGTTTTGCTTTTTCAGAAATAAATAAGGGGCAGATTCTTTTCAGAATCTGCCCCTTTTCCATGATCTGCTTTAGCTTCAGGACGCCAGAAAAGCGTCAGCGAGGCGGCGGATGCAAGGCGGAAAGGGTTGAGAAAGCGCAGTTCACTAAACAGTGAATGAGCATTTTGAAACCCTTTTCAACACCGCAGACGCAACGCAGCTAGCTTTTATGCGTCCTGCCCATCAGGCTTTTTTGAGATGTACTGCCTTTGCGAAACGCGCTTCCACCGCCTCGCCGATCTGGGCAACGATCTCATCACTCGCCGGACTGTCCACCGACAGAACCACCATGGCCTCACCTTCTTTTTCGCGGCGCCCCAGGTTCATGTTGCCGATATTGACGTTGGCTTCACCCAGAATGGTGCCGATCTTGCCCAGAGCCCCCGGTTTATCCGGGTAGTTGAGCACAATCATATGTTCCTCGGGAACAAAATCGGTCATGAAGTCGCGCATCATAACGATCTTGGGAATACCGTCCCACAGAGTGCCGGCGATGGTCCGTTTGCCGACGGGAGTCTCCATGATCACGGTGATCATGTTGGAGAACGAACCGGGTTCGGCATTACGAATTTCCTCGACTTCAATCCCCATGTTGCGAGCCAAAACACGTGCATTGACCAGGTTGGCGTCCTGCTCGGTCTGCTTGTCGAGAATGGCGGCCAGACCGGTGACGGTCAGGGGGGCACAGTCGTAACGAGCCACCTCACCGTGGAAATCAAAAGTCAGCTTATTGGGATTGGCCGGCGCCAGCTCGCTGATAAATTCGCCCATTTTCTCCATCAGGCCCATAAAGGGGCGCATATGCTCGAGCAAATCGGGGTCGAATTTAGGAATATTGACCGCGGTGGACAGCGGCTGACCGTCCATGTACTTGATAATCTCTTTACCCACATCAATCGCCACATTCTTCTGGGCTTCGTGGGTGTTGGCCCCCAGGTGCGGAGTCACGATCATCTTGGGGTGCTTGATCATGTCCCAGATCACGTCACTTTTGGGCGGCTCCTCACTGAAAACATCGAAGGCACTGCAGGTGATCTTACCGCTGTTAAGAGCATCGAGCATCGCCTGTTCGTTGATGATCCCGCCGCGAGCCACGTTGATAATGATGACACCGTCCTTCATCTTGTCGAAGTGCTCAGCCATCAGCATATCGCGCGTTTCGTCGTTCAAAGGACAGTGCAGGGTGATGATGTCGGAGTAGCGGCAGATATCCTCCAGGGAAACCAGCTTGACACCGTGATCTTCGGCCCGCTTTTCGCTGATGTAAGGATCACAGGCAATAACGTCCATTTCAAACGCTTTGGCCCGAAGAGCCACGCGGCCACCGACCTTACCCAGGCCGATCACTCCCAGGGTTTTGTGTTTCATCTCCAAGCCGGTAAACGGAGCCCGGTTCCAGGCGCCGCCCTTGAGGTCGTCGTTGGCCACCGGTACGTTGCGAAGAACCGACAGCATCACCGCCAAGGTATGTTCGGCGGCACTGTTGACGTTGCCGAAGGGGGCATTGACGACGATGATGCCATACTCACTGCAGGCGTCCACGTCGACATTGTCGATGCCGACACCCGCGCGGGCAACCATCTTCAGGTTCTTTGCATGCTCAACCAGCGCACGATCCACCGGGGTGCCGCTCCGGGTAATGACAACCTCATAGTCGCCGATGACCTGATGCAGCTCTTTCTTCGGCAACTTCAGCTTGATATCCAGCTCAATCCGGGGGTCTGCCTGCAGAGGGGCCAGACCTTCGGGGGAAATTTCGTCGGTAACCAAAACCTTCATGGGTTCTCCTCGATACGACACGAATCAACCGTGCCTGAGATCTATGTATTCAATATGTAAGGGGAATAAACGACAATGGCCGCCCCCGGAAGAGGCTCCTCTCCCAAGGGCGGCAGAGCCGCAGATATTATCTCCTGCAACGACCTTCTGTCAATGCCTTAACAGCAAAGGAACGGATTTGACGATGCCGGGTCCTGACGACGCCCTGTATACGGAAGGCGCCGGACTTATTTAATCACTTTCAGGGTCGGTTTTTCTGATCCTTTCGGAGCCTCTTCTTCCGTTTTCTCTACCTCTGCAGTAGCCTCCGTAACGCTTTCGGGCTCCCCGACTGTCGGAAGGGTGCCATCGGCCACCATCCGGGAAACAGCATCCGCAATGGTCAGGCACTGTTTCATACAGACTTTGCGTACAGGGCAGGAAGAACAGTCCGCTTCACCTCCCGCCATTCGAAGGGCATGGATGACCAACTCAACACTTTCCACCTGACTGAGCGGAATCAGAAACATTCTTCCCTCCTACAGGGTCCGTTCGGCCACGTCGGCATAACGACGCAGTTTGGCCATCATGTTGGCAAAGTCTTGCGGATTGAGCGACTGCGCCCCATCGCAGTGGGCCTCTTCCGGGCAGGGATGGACTTCGACAATGAGTCCGTCAGCGCCTGCAGCCATCGAAGCGTAACACATGGAAGGCACATAAGCCGAATGGCCAGTACTGTGGGACGGGTCGATCACCACCGGCAGATGGGTCGCCTGACGCAACACGGGCACCGCCGAAATATCCAGCGTGTTACGGGTCGCCGTCTCGAAAGTTCGGATTCCGCGCTCGCAGAGAACCACTTTGCGGTTTCCTCCGGAGAGGATATATTCGGCACTCATCAAAAATTCCTGAATCGTCGAAGCCATTCCACGTTTGAGAAGGATCGGCTTATCCAATTGACCCAACATCCTCAGCAGGGGAAAGTTCTGGGTATTCCGTGCTCCCACCTGCAGAACATCGGCATATTTGTAGACCAGATCCACATCCCGCGGGTTCACCACCTCGGTCACAATCGGCAGTCCGGTCGCCTGACGGGCGGCATCAAGCAGTTTGAGACCATCCTCTTCCATCCCTTGGAAAGAGTAAGGGCTGGTCCGCGGCTTGAACGCTCCACCACGTAGCACGGTTGCTCCGGCCGCTTTGACCTTCTGCGCTGCCTCAACAATCTGCGGTTCGCTTTCTACCGAACAGGGCCCGGCCATCACCACAAAATTGTCGCCGCCGATAGCCACACCGGGAGCCAGCTCGAAGCTGCTCGGTTCCGGCTGCATTTCCAGGCTCGCCAGCTTGTACGGTTTCTGGATCGGCACAACCGAGTCGACACCCGGCAGGATCTCCAGTGTCTGCAGTACGTCCTTGTTTTTTTCGTCACCGACGGCACCGACCACATCGCGGGTGGCGCCATGAATGACATGAGGCTTGTATCCCAGTTCTTTAATCCGGTTCTTGACGTCGTCCAGAGCAGCCTTACCCGCTCCTTGCTTCATGACAATAATCATCTTTCCCTCCGAGGGTCGCTGTCTGTTGATGTTGTTAGAATACTTTGACCTGCATTTGTGAATAAATGGCGAACAAAGAGTGCAAATGCTTGGATTGAATAAGTGTGTCAAAAATCTTAGATGCACCCAAAGGTTCATCGGCGATTTTTGAAGCGCTTAGGCAATTCAATGATTTGTGCTATTTGCCGTCAAGTATCCATAAATTCAGGTCCGAGACAGAAAAGCCGTCTGGTTCCACCGACGGCTTTCTTGCGACCCTAAAAAAAGAAAACCATGGAAGAACCTTAATTGCCGTTCTGTCCATGGTTTCGATGCTGTAGTGCGCTATCTCTTGCTACAGAGCTTCCCCCGGGACCAACGGCTGATAAAAGCCGAAGAACCAAAAATAATAAAAGGAAAAGAAGCTCTGAACGTTGATCATGATCCTACACTCTCCGAAAAAAGTTGCAAGTGAGGGCAATTTACACCAAACCGGCGTCGGTTGACAAGGACCTTTTCAAAGCCGGCCAACTCCCCATAAACCACTCCACCCAGCGATGGACATCGGTACGACGAATCTGGTGTCGAAGCAGCTTCATCCGGCGCTGTCGCTTCTCCAACGGCATAGTGAAAGCCCGGTAGATCGCGTCGGCGGTCGCTTCGATATCATAAGGATTCACCAACAGGGCACCGGACCCCAGCTGATCGGCTGCGCCGGCAAATTCGCTCAGGATAAGGACCGAGTTCCCATCAACTGAGCTGGCACAGTACTCTTTGGCCACCAGGTTCATCCCGTCGCGTAACGGCGAGATCAGAGCAATCTCACAGCTGCGATAATGAGCCAACAGTTGCACCCGGTCCAGGCTGCGAAAAACATAATGGATGGGCACCCACCCCTGGTGACTGAAACGAGCATTGATTCGTCCAGCCAGTCCATCCAGCACCTCCTTCAGGTTCTGGTAATCGGGCACCAGGGTACGGCTCGGCACGACCACCTGCAGCAAAGAGATCTGACGCTGTAGATCGGGGTATTTTTCCAGTGCCCGCTCAAAAGCCAGGAAACGTTCCGGTATCCCTTTGGTGTAATCCAGTCGATCGATCCCCAGCATCAGCTGACGTTTGCCCAGATTCTCATGAAGGTACCAAGCCGCTTCAGCCACCTCCTGTGCCCTGGCCCCTTCATTGAACTCATCGAAATCGATGCTGATCGGGAAATGCCCGACAACGACAGTACGTTCACCCAGTGTCAGCCGGGTGACACGGCGGCGGATATCGATATGTACCCCCGGCACCAGCTCCCGCACACACTGAACGAAATTCCGTCGGTCGCGCAGGGTTTGGAAGCCGACCAGATCATACGCCAGAAGCCCCTGCAGCAGATCCTGCTTCCAAGGCAGCCGGCGAAACAGGTCCAGCGAGGGAAAGGGGATATGGAGAAAGAAAGCCGCCCTTTGCTTTGGACATTTCTGTCGCAGATAGTGTCCTGTCAGCAACAACTGGTAGTCGTGAATCCAGACAAAATCTTCCTCTTGGGTCTCGCAACAGATGGTTTCGGCAAAACGGGCATTAACCGATCGGTAGACCTGCCAGGTCTGACGGCTGAAACGGGTGTTGCCCAGCAGGTCATGGAACAGGGGCCAGAGAGTTTCGTTGGAGAAACCCCGATAATACTGCTCCACTTCGTCCTCAGACAGAGGGACAGATACCATACGGTATCCCTGTTCCTGCTCCAGGGAGTCGAGTAGATGCTCGACCGGAGCGTCCTCGGTGCAACCTGGCCAACCGATCCACAAGCCCTTGTTTTTCTGCACCACCGGGGCCAGGGCTGTGACCAGCCCCCCCGCCCCGGCACGGATGCTCCATTCGTCATCGTCCTTTTGAATTGTCACCGGAAGCCGGTTGGAAACGATCACCAGCCTCCGATTGTCGGAGTGCAGTGTCTGAATCATGAATGGGCCCTCCAACTTTCAAGAAACAAGGTCAGCTCTCCCGGAGGACGAAGCCAGACACTGGCCGCGGTTTCACGGTATTCCGCACGAACCAACACCGACAGCCCATGCCCTGACAGAGCGTTAAAGGCATCCTCGTCGGTCATATCGTCCCCCAGGTAAGCCGCAAGCACCCCTTCCGGCTCTTCTTTCAGAAGTTGCCGTACGACATCCCCTTTGGTGCGCCCCTGACAACGTAACTCAAGACCCCCATCAAACCGATGAACCTCAAGAGCCACACCATCGGTCAACGGCAACCACACCTCCAGAACACGATTACCGAGTGCTTTCTGCTCGGCCGCCCCCTTTCCCCTCCAGTGAACAGCGACACTGGCAGGTTTAATCTCCAGGGCCGTCCCCAGATCGGACATCTGATCGGCAGCCTGCTGTAGATTGTTCCGGACCGGCTCTGGCAAAGGGTGGCGTTCGAGAGACTGATTCGGCTTCTGCCGTTCCCAGCCATGCCCTCCCCAGACCTCCAGGGAGCGGGCCAGAGGCATCAGGGCCTGGATTTCAGAGACTTTCCGACCACTGACAAGGACAAGGCGAGTGTCTTCCTGGCCGGCAAGAGCCTTCAAGGCCGGCATGATCTCCGGATAAGGCACCGCCCGGTCCCGGTCCACATGAAATGGGGCCAGGGTCCCGTCATAATCCAGCATCAACAGGCGCCGAGATGCCAGAGGGAGCTCCTCCAGAAAAATCGTCAATGGCTGCTGCGACAGATGCCAGGGCGGTTCTTTATGGCGATGCAGATGAGGGTGATTCATGATGGTTTTCGGGAACATCCCTCTCGGTTGAAGGTCATTAAACGGACGCCATAGAAAATCCTTTCACCATCACCTTAGTGTATCAGGCACATTAAAATGCACAACCATCTGATTTTTCAAGACTATTTACCAAACCAGCTCTAAAGCTGGCCCGGGAATAAAAATGAAGGACAAATACCGCTTGACAGAGATGGGCGACTCCGCTATAAATCCCATCTCGCGCCCAGATAGCTCAGTCGGTAGAGCAGTGGATTGAAAATCCACGTGTCGGCAGTTCGATTCTGTCTCTGGGCACCATTGATTACGAAAGCCCCACCATCTCAGATGGTGGGGCTTTTTGTTTTCCGACAGACATAAGGCATACTGTTTTCGTCATCTGAACGAAAGGGGAGAACCATGAAAGTTGTAGGTTTTAACGGAAGCCCACGAAGGGTTGGGAATACCGCATCCTCGATAACAGCGGTTTTCACCGAACTGGAAAAAGCGGGCATCGAAACAGAGATGGTTCATGTTGGCAAGGAAAGGGTGCAGGGGTGTATCGCCTGTATGGTGTGCGCTAAAAAGCAGGACGAAACCTGTGCTCTGAAAGACGATCCGGTCAACGAATGGGTCCAGAAGATCAAAAAAGCTGACGGTATTCTTCTGGGGTCCCCCGTCTATTTTGCCGGTGTCGCCGGGACGATGAAATCGTTTCTTGATCGTGCCTTTTTTGTCTCCACCGTCAACGGCAGCCTGTTTCGTCACAAGGTCGGTGCAGCGGTCGCAGCCGTCCGCCGTTCCGGCGGCCTTCCGACCATCAACGGTCTGAATCATTACATCAATTACGCAGAGATGATCATGCCGTCCTCCAACTATTGGAATGTGGCTCACGGTCTGATGCCCGGAGAGATCGAACAGGACGAGGAAGGCGTTCAAATCATGGAAGTCCTGGGCCGTAACATGGCCTGGGTGATGAAGCTTGTCGAACATGGTAAAGAGGCGGTTCCTGCTCCTGCACCGGTCCGCAAAACCTTAACCAACTTCATCCGCTAACCCTCGGCGGCCCACTCTTTCTACAACCCGAGCCCGAAAACGGGGGCGTCATCGATCAAGCGGCTACGGTCTTCCGTAGCCGTTTTCGTTTATCGCCACTGGTCCTCAGGCTCCGAACCCAATAAACTGATCGGTATGAGGATCGGCCTTCACATTGCCGCACCGGCTGAAGCCGTATGGCACACGCTGTGTTCCTTTCGTCAATGGCCACTGTGGGGGCCCAGTGTAAGAAAGGTTCAATGCGATCAGACACAGCTTCAGAGCGACAGTTCCGGCAGGGTACAGACTCTGTTCGGGTTCTGGCTCCCCTTCGAAGTCACCGGTTATTCTCCGGGCCATTACTGGAAATGGAAGGTTGGCGGTATCGATGCCACGGGCCACCGTGTGATCCCCATGGGCAAAAACAACTGCCGTCTTGAATTTGAGTTCCCTCTCTGGGCCTTCCCTTATGGAATTGTCTGTCACATCGCAGCCCGCCGCATCGCCCGGCTTTGTCAGAACTGAGATGCTGTTTTTCCTTGGGTCGACAAGCCTCTTTCCGGTACACTGCCGACAGAATCCTCCTCCTGTATCCGTGAGCGGATGGCGAGAAATAGGTGCAAGGGCTTGGGCATGGATTCGTTAATCCACTCACTGATTCAGGATCATGAAAGAAAAGAGCAATGAACGACGATAAGCATCAGAAATTGATCCAACAACTGGAAGAAGACGGCTTACTTCAGGTTCGCAACGATTTTGAAGAGGGGAAGTACGGCAAAAACAACGCCAGCCCTGAATACAAGATTGTGGAAGCCTGGATGGACAAACAGCACCGCCAACAGATCGATAACGCCATGGCGATGAAGGAAGAGCCCAAGCGCCTCATGGCCTTTGTGGGGCTGGTCATCGCTTTCATAGGCCTGCTGTACTATATTTTCGCCTACTGAGGCAGACCTGTTCGACAAAAGCGACAACAGCATGCAGAATCTTAACCCGTTCGGTTGAAATTGACCGGGTCCTATGGTTGACTAACAGCTTAATAGCCATTGGCAATTTTGAGTGTCGTCTCTTTGGCGACTTGAATGTTTGATTCAATCTCTGTAGGGACACTGCGATGCTGCTGGAGAACATCCCCCTGCTCCACATCCTCTCAACCCTGGTGTGGTTGCTCCACTTTCCGCTGGCCGCTCTTTTTATCGGGATGGGCCTTGTCGCCCTGATCTCCCGTCTGTACGGTCAGCTCGATCGCGAACATCATCGATTTCGCCTCAGCGACCTATTGCTGGAACGTCTTCCGGGCTTCAAATCCGGCCTGTTGCTTCTGGCGACCCTGGGATTAAACCTCTGGGTACTTCGGCTCCATTATCCGGCCCTGCCGATCCCCTTCCTTTACTGGCTGGTGGTGCTGGGAGTTCTGGCCTCGGGAGTCTGGCTGATCCATCTGTCCCGTTATTTGTTCCAGCGCCAGTTCAACGATCCGTTCAGCTACCTCATCGGCTTTATCGGGGTCGCCCAGATTGCCGCTGTCTACTTTCTGATTCTCTGCGGCGCAGGACTTCTTCTCTCCCCCGAGACATGGCCCCTTCTGGGGCAACAGCCTCTTCTTTATCTCTCTTGGAACGGCGTGGCCCAATTTGGGCAGTTCATGGCTCTGGTTCCGACTCTGACCGCCGGTATCGTGCTGCTACTGGGGCGTCTGGGGGACAACCCCTGTGAAAACTTCCGCCGCTTTACCGAGCGCTGTGCCGTCGTGGTGGCTCTGCCGGCCCTGCTTGCCCTGCCGGCCCTGCTGGTTTTCGGCCTTAACACGGCCCCAACCCTGGCCTGGTCCTGGCCGCTGATCCTCCTGCTGGCTCTGCTGATCGTTCTGGCGGCGCTGGTGGCCTTGGTTCTGGTGCAACCGCTGCTCGGTGGCGGACCGGCCCGTTCCGGTCTCATTGCATCGATCGGCCTGGCCCTCTTCCCGCTATGGGTCTTTAAAACCATTGCCGGTCAAGCAGTCGTTCTGACCCCCTATACTTTGGATACCAGCCTTTTGTACCAGAAGGTCCCACTGGAAGCGCGTCTGGGAACCGCCTCTAAGAAGCCTGTCGAGAAAGAGGAAAAGGCCCCCAAGATCGACCTGGCTCGCGGTGAGAGGGTCTTTAAGTCGATCTGTGCCACCTGCCATGCTTGGGATAAAAAGGTCGTCGGACCGTCCTATGCATCGGTGGTACCCAAGTACAAGGGGAATGTGGACAGCTTGAAAGACTTCATCCGCAACCCTGCCAAGATTAATCCGGACTACCCGGCCATGCCCAATCTGGGATTGTCGGAGCGTGATATTGATGCAGTGGCCCATTATCTGCTGAGTCAGGTGAACTGATATGCGATTGAAAGAGCTCAACTGGACCCGACTGATCATAACCGGAATAATTCTGGGGCTTTTCGGCCTTTTTCTGGGAATTCTGGCAGCCCAGACCGGTTGGTGGCAACTGTACGCCCAGACGCCGGAGCAGCCGATCGATTTCCCGCACACCAAGCATGCCGGGCAACTGGGCTTGGCCTGCACCTACTGTCATATTCATGTAGAAAAAAGCCGGGAAGCAGGCGCACCGCCTTTGTCAATCTGTATGGGCTGTCATCAGAAGATCGCCACCGACAAGCCCGAAATTCAGAAACTGACCCGGTACTACAACGAAAAGAAACCGGTTGAATGGGGGCGAATTCATAACCTTCCGTCCTTTATCTACTTTTCGCACAAACGCCACCTGAAAGGAGGCGTTGACTGCAGCAACTGCCATGGCGCCGTCAAACAAATGGCGGAGGTCAAACAGGTTCGGCCACTGAAAATGGGATGGTGCGTCAGCTGTCATCGCACGTACGACGCCCCCCTGGAATGTTCCACCTGTCATAAATAGTGTCTGGATGGCACTGAACATGTTTTCAGATCGGTAACGAGGAATTTTTCGTTGTGGCAAGGAAATCAAGAGCTTGCGCGGAGGTGTAGTACTTTTACTCCGCACAAGCAAGTTCGCAGATTGACACAGCCACAGCGAAAAAGGGCCGTTTCCGAATGAAAACTTAAATAGGGTATCGCTTTTATGGAACGACGTTCATTCCTGCAAATACTTGGCATGTTTTCCAGTGCTACCGTGCTTTCCAGCTGTGGCTCGGAAAAAGACCAGAAGAAGTTGATTTCCTACCTTGTCCCACCGGAGGACGGTGTCATCCCCGGTGAGGCAACCTGGTCGTTCAGCAGCTGCCAGGAATGCGCTGGTGAGTGCGGCCTCCTGGTCCGAACACGCGAAGGATATCCGGTCAAGCTGGAAGGGCTGCCGGGACACCCGGTGAACGATGGCCGACTCTGTATGCGCGGTCAAGCCGCCTTATCCCGCCTGTATCAGAACGAGCGCATTCAGACCCCACTGAAGAAAACCGCTTCCGGTTTCGAGCCAGTCCCCTGGGACGAAGCCTTAAATCAGATTCGACAAGCACTCCAGCAGGAAGGGCAACATCTCTACCTGTCCGGGCATACCAGCGGTAGCCTTCGGAGCCTGATCGACCGGTTTTGCCAGCGTTTCAAGGCCGACTACCTGCCGCAGTTCGAACTCCTGAATCAGGCGTCAGTCCGTGAAGCCAACGCGCTCCTTTTCCGTCAGAGGGCGCTTCCGGGTGTCCACCTGAAAGAGGCCGATCTTTTGCTGACCCTGGGGGCTGATGTTCTCGACAGCCACACCAACCCCGTAGACTGGGGACGCCAACTGGTGGAAGCCCACGAAGAGCCGGGATTTCACTGGACTCATATCGAATCTCAGGCCAGCCTGACGGGTGTGAATGCCGATCAGCGTCTGACCCTCAAGCCCGGCAGCGAATCTCACCTGCTGACTTTCCTGCTTAATCTGGTCGTTGAGAAGGGCGGAAAACGGCCCCTGCCAGACGACTTTCTCAAGGTCCTCCCCGACCTTTCGGTAGAAGAGGCAGCGACCGCCACCGGTCTGTCCAGTGGAGATCTGACCCGCCTGGGACAGCGCTTCCTCGCAGCCAAACGCCCGGCCCTGGTCGTCGGCGGGACCGCCACCACACGCGAAGAAGGTCTACAGACAGCTCTTCTCGCCGGACTGATCCAGTGGTGTTGCGGAATGATCGGCACCACCATCGATTTCGGGCTATCCATGGCGACCCGTTGGGGAGATCAACGGGATCTGACCCGTCTACAGACCGATCTGGAGACAGGAAAGGCCGGCGTCGTCTTTTTGAGCCGCACCGGACTGGCCAGCGGTCTTCCGTCGACCCACCCGGCGCTGACGGCCTTGCCCAAAGCCAAACTTCGTGTCGGCCTTGGCCTGACACTTGACGCGACTCTGGAACAGTGCGATCTGATCTTGCCGATTCACCACGGTCTCGAGAACTGGGGTGATACCGAGCCGCGCCAGGGGAGTTACGGTCTTTTGAAACCGGCTCTGGAGCCTCAGTTTGCTTCCCGCGCCGAAGGCGATATCCTGCTCGATCTGATGCAGAGCCCCAAGAGCTGGCAGGAGTTCCTGTTTGAACAGTGGGAAGCCCGCTTTAGCCAGGCCGAGCTGAAACGATTCTCCGAACAGGGTTATATCGAAAAACCGGTCAAGCAGGGCGCCTATCTGGAACGCAAGGCCGCAAAGGCTCTCCAGCCCCTGGCTCCTGTTCCGGAAGAATTGCAGATGCTGCTGGTGCCCTCGGTCCGCGGGGGTGACGGCCGCAGCTACGAGATGCCATTGCAGCAGGAGATCCCCGACCCGTTGACCACCATCAGCTGGGGCCAGTGGCTGTCGGTCAGCCCCGAACTGGCTGCAGAAAAAGGATGGCAGGATCGGGACATGGTCCTGGTCAAACTGGACGGCTGGGAAACCACCCTGCCGATCAAAACCCAGCCGGGGCTTCCCAAAGAAACCCTCTGTGTCCAACTGGGGCTGCTGGACAGTCTGCCGCCAATAACGGCTAACGCGGCCGGGGAACCGGTTCTCGCTTACGCGGTTCAGTCGCTGACTCGGGCCAAGGGAGAGGGGCCGTTGCCAATCCTTTCCGGTTCCCCATCTCAGGATGGCCGAGGGATTATTCCCGACCCGGTCCATCACGACGACCACCACAAACATTACTCCATCTATGAGGAGCATGACCGCCCCAACTACAACTGGGGGATGGTGATCGACCTGGAGAAATGTGTCGGCTGCTCGGCCTGTGTCGCCGCCTGCTATGTGGAAAACACGGTACCCATCGTCGGCCCCGAAGACCATCGGGATGGTCGGGAGATGTCCTGGCTGCGGATCGAACCCTATTACGACGATCACGGCAAGGTCGAGTTCCTGCCGATGATGTGCCAGCAGTGCCTCAAAGCTCCCTGCGAGCCGGTCTGCCCGGTCTACGCCGCGTACAACAGCAAAGAGGGGTTGAATATTCAGGTCTACAGCCGCTGCGTCGGCACCCGCTACTGCGCCAACAACTGTCCCTACAAGGTGCGCCGCTTCAACTGGTTTGATCACGTCCCCGAAGGCAACCTGCAACGGATGAAAAACCCGGATCTGGCCGAGCGCACCAAAGGGATGATGGAAAAATGCACCTTCTGTATTCAGCGGATTCGTCAGGCGAAGGATACCGCCAAGGATGAGGAACGGCTGGTGCAGGACGGCGAGGTCATTCCGGCCTGTGCCCAGACCTGCCCGTCCGGCGCCATCACCTTCGGCAATCTGTTGGACAAGGAATCCAAGGTCTACAAGCTGACGAAATCCAAGCGGGCCTACAAGGTCCATGATCTGCTGGGAACCGATTCGTCGGTCACCTATCTGAAACCCGGCAAACACTAGCGCCACGAGAGAATTGCTGCCCATGAATTCACTGGATTATCGCAATCAGATCGAAACCGATGTTCTCGCGGCCATGGGGCGTCCTGGCCTCAAGTATCTCGCGGCCATGGGCTTCTGTGCTCTGCTGGTTCTGGGGCTGCTGGCCTGCTGGGGCTATCAGATCTTTACCGGTCTCGGAGTCGCCGGCATCACCCATCCTGTCGGCTGGGGGGTCTATATCACCAACTTTGTCTTCTGGGTCGGGATCGCCCACTCGGGGACACTGATCTCGGCGGTGCTCTACCTGTTCCGCCAGCCGTTTCGCTCGAGCTTCAACCGGGCGGCCGAAGCGATGACCGTTGTCTCGTTGTTGGTTGCCGGTCTTTTCCCGCTGATTCACCTGGGGCGGGTCTGGAACTTTTACTACCTCTTCCCCTACCCGAACCAGCGCCTGTTGTGGGTCAACTTCAAGTCGCCCCTGATCTGGGACGTCTTCGCCGTCTCCACCTACCTGACCGTCTCCTGCATCTTCTTCTACGTCGGCCTGTTGCCCGATCTGGCAATCGTCCGCCGCCGGGCCACCGGCTTCACCCAGAAGGTGTTCAACATCCTGTCTCTTGGATGGCAGGGGACACTGCGCCAGTGGAAGCATTACAATAAGCTCTACCTGTTTCTGGCCGCCTTCGCCACCCCGCTGGTGGCCTCAGTCCACTCCATCGTGTCCTGGGACTTTGCTGTCTCCATTGTCCCTGGCTGGCATACCACCATCTTCGCTCCCTACTTCGTTGCCGGCGCGATCTTCTCCGGCATCGGGATGGTGCTGACACTGATGATCCCGCTGCGTAAAGCGTTGAAGCTGGAACAGTACATCACCCTGGATCATTTCGATTCGATCTGTAAGATCCTGCTCTTTACCTCGCTGATCATCGGCTTTACCTACGCCTTTGAGTTCGCTCTGGCCTTCTACAGCGGCCACAAATCGGAGATCAGCCAGTATCTCTATCGCGCCACCGGTCACTACTGGCCGTTCTACGCCATCATGGTCTTCTGTAACGGGATCTTCCCGCTGGTGTTGTTTAAAAAGTCCCTGCGCCGCAACCTGAAGTTCCTCTTCGTGCTTTCGATCTTCGTCAATATCGGCATGTGGTTCGAGCGCTTTGTCATCATCGTCGCTTCGCTGGCCAAAGAGTATCAGCCCTATTCCTGGGGCACCTACACCCCCAGCTGGGTGGAGATGGGTATCACCGCCGGATCGTTCGGCCTGTTCTTCCTGGTCTACCTGGCCTTTATCAAGGCCCTGCCGGTCCTGTCGATGACGGAGTTGAAGGAGCCCCACCAATGAGTCAGCGTTTCAGCTTTGAACAGGAACAGGATTTCATGGACAAGCTTCGGGAACTGCTGCACAGCGGCACCGATCCCAAACAGATCGAGCTCCATATGCCCTACCCGCCCCACGGTATCGAAGAGCTGATGGGTGAAAAGGAGAGCTGGGTCCGGTTCTTCTCCCTCGGGGGAGCCGTCACCGGTTTTCTTACCGGCCTCGGCTTTGCCAGCTTCACCGCCCTCTGGTGGCCGCTGATCACCGGTGGCAAGCCGATCCTGTCCCTGCCTCCCTATCTGCTGATCGGGTATATCCTGACCATCCTCTTCGGGGCACTGGCGACCTTCGGCGGCTTCCTGCTTCTGGCCCGGATGCCCAGCGTCAAACGGATGACCGGCCCGGAGCAGTTCGGCAATGAATTTGTGATTGAGGTGGAAGGAGAGACCCCATGACCGTCCGCCTGACCCCGATGAACTACTATGCCACCCTCGCGACCCTCATCGCTTCGATGGCGCTGATCGAATACGGCGGTATCGCCGGCAATCCCGGCGCACTGCTGGTAACTCTGGTCTGGTGGACCGGCCTGCTGCAGGGGGCCATTGCTGTGGTTGCCATCAGCGACCTGCTCAACACCAAATGGATCAAGTACCTGCGTCACGAACTACTGTCGATGAGCCGCCTGTTGATCATCCCGCCGGCGCTTTTTCTGCTCTTTCTGCCGCAGATGGATAAATACCCCTGGTTTGCCAAACCACCCCATCTGTGGCTCGATCCAAGCTTCTTTTTCTGGCGCAACCTGATCGTGCTGCTGATCTGCTATGGCCTTGGGCGCGTGTTTGCTCAGAAGTCGATCAACAATGCACCGGACAAGGTCAAATGGGGAATATTCTACCTCTTCGCCTTCGCCGCCTGCCAGAACCTGGTGGCAGTCGATTGGATCATGTCCCTTGAATGGCCCTGGTTCAGCACCTTGTTCGGGCCGTTCTTTGCCATCGAATCCATCTATACCGCCTTTATCTTCTCCGCCTTCCTTTTCTGTATCTCGATCAACCAGAAAAAGGAAATCGATCCCATCGACGCCCCCTTACGCATGGGAGATATCGGCACCCTGATCTACGGCTTCAGTATCCTCTGGGGCGGCTTCTTCTTCGCCCAGTTTCTGCTGATCTGGTACGGCAACCTCCCCGAGGAGGTCGGTTATATCGTCACCCGGATCAACGATCCGTTTACTCCGATGGCCTATGCTTTCGTTATCATGGTTTTTGCCCTTCCCTTTGCCTTGCTGACACCCGGGGAGAACAAGCGCAAGGCCAAAACCCTGATTCCGGCAGCGATCCTGGTCACCTTTGGTCTCTTTACCGAAAAAACCCTCTATGTGGTTCCCGTGATCCCCTTTGATCGTGGTATCCTGATCCTTGAAAATTCACTGTTGGTCGCGGTGCTGATGTTGGTCATCCACAGCCGGGACCTGTTGTTGGTTAAGAAGTAGCCTGTTACCCTGAGGCGCTCTTTCTTGACCGATGGAGCGCCTATACATGTTCCGCCGAACTGTTATTCTCTGCAGTTTCCTTGCTCTCACCGGATGCAGCACGACACTTCCCCCTTGGCCAGCGGCCGATTTGCGCGACCCGAACTGTGTTCAGCTCTACCAGGAGATGGACCAAGCTGTCGCCAATGCCGATGTCCGAAATGCCGCCGGAGAACCGATTGACGGTTTCCCCTACCTGCGGGTGAACCGTTTTCTTGCCGATATGGCCTCCAGACTTGAGACCTCTGAAGATGGTGACCTCTGGCTGCAGCAGACGTCTCAATTCGATCTGCAGCTTCGATTTCTGGAATATCGCACTCTCCCTCCCAGTTCCGACTTTAAACAGAAATGGGACCATGAGGGGATCTTCCAGGACCATTTGACGTTGTGTACAGGCCTTCTCGCTGGAACCGATCGCAATCAACCGGACTTCTGGGGTCAGATGGTCTCACGAAGTCGGGTTCCTGACGATTATATCGGGGCCTATCGGGTGCCTCTTTACCCTCTTACCGTCCTTCCGGTTGCCGTTCTTACGGAAAGGGCACGGGAGACCTTCACCGATTGGTTCGCCACTCCCTGGGAACAACAAGCGAACCAGGGGACCCTGATCCGTTACACTCCGGATTATCGGCCTTCCTTGAACCGGCAACAACGGCAGGCAATCCTTTCTCGATCTGCCAATAACCGACTGGAGTGGCCCCTTCCTTCTCGGGAAGACACCCTCCTTCTGCTAGCCAGTCTGGCGCCGGAACTTTATGTCGACCAGACAGCCCCCTACGACAAGATTGTCTCTCCAGTCTGGCAGGAGGAAGTACTGGAGTTCGACAACCGAAACACCCCGGTTTACACCTACCTCAGCCATACTTGGTGGCAGGGGCGACCGCTCCTTCAGTTGAACTATTCCTTCTGGTACTCGGCGCGAGAGGGTGACAATGCCCCCTGGATCGAAAAGGGGCCGCTGGACGGGATGACGATCCGCTTGACTCTTTTGCCGGACGGCCGTATCGGCCTGATTGATCTGATGAACAGTTGCGGCTGTTATCATGCCGCCTTTCCCGGGCCACAGATGAAGGTTAAACCGAGGGAAGAGGGATTGAAACCGGGCCTCTTCTCGCCGATCCCTCTACCGAAAGGCGCGGAGGACGGTTTTCTTCGCCTGAGGATCAACAGCGGGTGGCATCAGATCACCCAGATCAGCGATCAAAGCCACGCATCCGATCAAACCCGTCCTTACCAACTTCGTCCCTACGAAGAGTTGGAGGCCCTGCCCGTTCAGAACGGATATCGGAGTCTTTTCCGGCCGGATGGTGTTGCACGGGGATCGGAACGGATCGAATACCTGTTGCTCTTTTCTCTCGGAGTTCCTGATGTCGGCAGCATGCGGCAACGGGGCAACCACCCCATCAGTCTGATCGGGCGAGACCAATTTGACGACCCGGATTTCCTGGAGCGATATTTCATCCCCGAATCGGTCCCTGAAAAGAATTGATAGACTCTGTCTATTTATCCTTGAAAAAGGTGGCGACCCTGTCTAATATACCGTCTATGGTGTAGCTCCGGCTAGCCACCACTAGATATGGGGGAGTTGCAATGAAGGAATGCAAGGCATGCGGCAAGGCCTACAGCTCCGCCTGTAGACAGTGTCGCACCAGCAAAAAGAAATGAAATCTGCTGGATTCAGGCCGCCTACCGTCGAAGGCGGCCTCTTTCTTTGATTCCACATCCCATCCCTGGGGTGTGAAACGTTTGTTTCGCAAAAAAAAGAGGCCGAGTGGCCTCTCCTTTTTTCTTATCTCCAATTCTTTATAACAACGCCAGTAGTTTTTGAGCGACAGCCACCGACGAGGCCGGGTTCTGACCAGTCACAAGGCCTTTATCTTCCACGGCCAGTTCGCCCCAGTCTTCTGTCCGGACAAAATTTCCGCCCAACCGGGTCAGTTCATCCTCCAGAGAAAAAGGCACAACCTCGGTCAATTCAATCGCCGCTTCTTCGCTGTTGGTAAACCCGGTCACCTTCTTGTCCTCCACCAGTGGATCACCATCGGGTGTTCGAGCCTTTAAGAACGCGCAGGGTCCGTGACAAACAGCCGCAACCGGTTTACCGGCTGCAATAAAGGCGTTAATCAGCCCGATCGATTGCGGGTCGTTGGCCAGATCCCACAGCGGTCCATGCCCTCCGGGGAAGAACAGTGCATCGAAATCTTCCGCATAGACCTCGGTCAGACGGACCGATTGATCAAACTGCCATTGTGCATCTGAATCATCGGCAAACTTGCGAGTCGCGTCGGTCTGGACCTCGTCGGCCAGACTCCGGGGATCGATAGGAGGTCGACCTCCTCGAGGAGAAGCCAGCACAACTTCAGCACCGGCATCAAGGAAGGTGTAGTACGGGGCAGCGAATTCTTCCAGCCAGACCCCGGTTTTATGATCGGTATCCCCAAGCGTGTCGTGGGATGTAAGTACGATAAGGATGTTCATTGTTCCCTCCGAAACGTCGTGTCGTTCACAGGAATCCTGCATCGGACGGTTCCGACAGGTGGAGGGGCCGTCAGGCTGGCTGCCTCCTACCGTAAGGAGTCCAATTTTTGCAAGCTGGCCACACAAAGGGCTTCAGCCTGTGCAGGCGTTCCTGATTCAGTATAGCACCGGAGTTCGGGGGCGTTGCCGGAGGGACGAAGGTGAACCACATCCTCCCCCTCAAAGGTCACGCGCAGACCGTCGGTGGTATCGATCGACGCGACAATACAGCCAGGGTTCAGAACCTCAACCAGCCGCTCTTGATCCGTCTGGAACCGGGCAATAAGCTCTCGGCTTCTTTCAGTGGGGAACTCGGTGAGTCGGTTGCTGGCGGTATATCTCTGAGGCAACTCTTTTGTAAGCTGGGAAAGAGGCACACCCTTTTCCCGGGCCATAACCAACATGCAGAGCATGGGAAGGACTGCGTCCCGGGTCGGCAGTGCTCCCAGAGTTTTCCCCTGACGTGTCACATCCGATCCCAACAGGAAGCCGCCGTTGGCTTCGTAGCCCGCCACCACAGAACCGTCCGTCGCTGCGTCTTCCATGGCCGAAATCACATAGGGAGATCCGATCCGGGTCCGGCGGACCTCGGAAAACCATTTGCATTTTTCGACGGCCGTATTGCAACTTACAGGGGCTGCTATCGTATCTGCACCCAGGAATCTGGCGACCAGAATCCCCACGATATCGCCCCGGAACCATTGCCCTTTTTCATCGCCGATCAATGGGCGATCACTGTCCCCGTCCGTCGACAGCAGCGCATCGAAACCGATCTCATCGGCCCACAATCTGGCTTGTTCCACATCTTCAGGGCGAACCGCCTCGGTATCAATAGGAACAAAGGTCTCAGTGCGTCCCAGCGAGACCACCTTGGCCCCCAGTCGCTCCAGGATTGTCCGCAGGACATCGCGGGCTACACTGGAATGCTCGTACACCGCCACCTTGACCCCAGCGAGGACATCGGGCTCAAAGAAATCGGTGTAGCGCTGCATGTAATAGTCACGAGCCGCCTCATCGACCGAAGGGAGATCGGCCGGATTCAGATCGGGCGGAATAGCGATTTCATTGCCGTTGATCTTCTGCTCATCCTCTTTGGAAATCTCGCCTTCGGCCCGATAGAACTTGATGCCGTTTCGGTCAAAGGGGATATGACTGCCGGTGACCACGACCGAAGGCGCTCCAAGCTTCATGCCGTACCAGGCCACCGCCGGTGTCGGCAGCATCCCGGCATACACCACCTCGCCTCCTTGGTCGGCCACCGCTGTAGCACACGCCCGGGTAATCTCCGGACTGCTGGGCCGCAGATCATGCCCGATGACCACCTTTCCACCAGAGACACCAAGCGCTCTCAAAAAAGAGGTCGTGTAGCCAAAGCAGACCTCGTTGGACAGGTCACTCACCAAAGCGCGAAGGCCACTGGTGCCGAATTTGACGTTGGATTGTTGTGCGAGATCGGAGATTTTCACGGGCATTTCAGGTCTCCCTACCAATGGATTGAAGAAACGACTTAAATGAATTGAAACAGGGCCTATCTTAGCAGGTTTAAGGTGGCTATGGCATCCGGCAGATCATAAGAGTGGGACAAATAAACCCACCCAAACGCGCCTTGTGTGTCCTCTTAAATCCTGTCGGTTCTTCAGGTGTCTCGGCAAAACGTCTACCACACTAAAACTCTATACTTTTTCTTTTTAATGAGATAGTCTAGCGACTGTCTATTTGATTTTTATATTGATGATTAACAAGGAGGGGGCCCGTTATCTTCTGTCCAGAAGTAGCTTTTCCCTCAAGTGAAAATCTAAAAATCACTTTCTTGACTGTCCACTACCACATTTGACATTCATCTTGTTGTTGGATTCTCCGGCCCAAGAGGGGCTCCCATACCAACAATAGAGACCATGGGAGAAAGGTAAAAAGAATGAAACTCAAAACATGTATTGTAATTCTGGCACTGCTCGCTTTCGCTGCACCGGCCCTGGCAGCGCCGATAACCTTCTTTGAGATGCAGAGCAATGGATCGTATGTCGTTCCCAAAGGGAATTATTATTACGATCTGACCAATTCATCCATTACCGGCAGGAACAGCTACTCCTCCAACAGCACCTACTACCAGAATTCGCCGACCTTCAACATCAACTACCCGACAGGTTACTGGACTCTGAACTTCTCCACCCACGAACTGGGCGGCCCGATGACCGTTGGTCTGTATGACGACGCGACCCGTTTCCCCTTTGAAAAAAATGGGGTTCCCGGTCTGAACCTCTACGGCAACGGCCGCGGCAACAACACCCTGACCGGCTCCTTTGAGGTTTTCGACATCCTTTATGCCGGCAACACCCTGCTGAGATTCGCTGCTACCTTTGAGCAGAACGACCTTATTTTCGGCCGAATCTCCTATAATTCGGAAGCCTTCTCCACCGCTCCTGTCCCGGAACCGGCAACGATTCTGCTGCTGGGCTCCGGCCTCGGTGGTCTGGTCTGGTTCCGCCGGAGAGCACAACAAAGCAGAGTTCCGCTGAAAAGAACATCCAAATAAAAAGCCGCGTCCCTGTTGGGGCGCGGCTTTCTTTATGGCGGAGAGGGTGCTCTTGGGATTCTCCTACTACGTCGAAGACATCACGTCTTCTCCTGCGTAGGCTCCCCTCGCCTTGCTTCCGCCGCCATCCATGGCGGCTCTTCTGACATTAAGTCAGCGCAGCAGCTCCCTTCGAATCCCACTACAACAAAAATTTAAGGCCTGCCTCAAAAGAGACAGGCCTTAAATTGGCGGAGAGGGTGGGATTCGAACCCACGGTCCCTTGCGGGACAACAGATTTCGAGTCTGTCACCTTCGACCACTCGGACACCTCTCCATTTATTCGGTTTTTTCAGCCTTTTTCGCGGCCTTACGAACTTTGTTCCGTTCCCGCAATCCTTCGAAAAAGTCCCTTAGCAAGCCAGAGCACTCGTCATGCAGTACCCCTTCGGTCACATCCACCTTGTGGTTGAACCGGTCATCCTGCGAAAAGTCGTAGATCGAGCCGACGGCACCAACCCGGGGATCGCGGCAGGCATAGACCAGCCGGGGAATCCGGGCCAGGATGATCGCCCCCATGCACATCACGCAGGGTTCCAGGGTGACGTACAGGGTGGTGTCGAGAAGCCGCCAGCTGCCGAGTTTCTCGGCTGCCTGTTTGATCGCGATCATCTCGGCATGGGTAGTGGGGTCCTGCGATGTCTCCCGCAGATTGTGCCCCCGCCCGACGACCTCACCGTCGTAAACGACAACGGCCCCGATGGGAACCTCGCCCAGCTGTTGAGCAGCTTGGGCCTCCACCAGGGCCTGTTGCATAAAACCCTTGTCCTGCTCGTTCACAAAAGCCTCGGGGTCGCTGTGTCAGTAACGCGCCGGGAACAACGCCCTTCCCGGTCATTTATAAACGTGAACACGCTAACACTCCCTGTATCATTTGCGACGGCGATCCTAACATATCGTCGAAAAAGAGCAAATAGAAAACCGTGAAGAGTGGCGCATTATACCACTGTCGAAAG
>JANQIN010000033.1 GCA_028282145.1 Thermodesulfobacteriota bacterium
GCGGAGGATATTGTCCGGTCTTCCTGGAAGGGGCTGCGAAACAATCTCTCCGCCAACGAGCTGTCGGCTCTGCGCCCCGATATCGACCATCTGCATCAAGCCTACCGGGCCGTTCGCCCGGGCGACCGCTATTGCCTGACCTACCTCCCCGGAAGGGGAACCATTCTGACTTTGAACGACCGCGACCTTGTTTTGATTCCCGGAGCCCGATTTGCGAAAAGTTATTTTCAGGTCTGGTTGGGCGAGTATCCCATCAATGAGGATTTCCGGAAAAAGCTCATTGGATCCACCCCTTGACAGCTGCCCCGGAGAACTCCTCCGGTATACTTGTGAAAACATATTTCCAACCATGGCCTTGTTCTCCCCAAAGGAGGTGGCATATGAGTGTCTCCGCAGAGCTTCAGTCAACCATCGATGCAATGGTTCAGAAAGGGAAGGGGATTCTGGCAGCCGATGAAAGCAGTCCGACCATCGCCAAAAGGTTCAAGTCGATTGCGGTAGAGTCGACGGAAGAAAACCGTCGTGCCTATCGCAGTCTGGTTCTGGGTACGCCCGGTCTCGGTGACTTTGTCAGCGGGGTCATTCTGTTTGAAGAGACTCTGGGACAAAGGTCTGAGGGTGGCACCCTGTTGCCGCAGGTATGTGTGGCACAGGGGATTGTTCCCGGCATCAAAGTCGATAAGGGAAAAGGGCCCATGCCGGAATCGCCCAAGGATGAGATTACCTATGGCCTGGACGGACTGAAAGAACGCCTGCTGGGATACAAGGAGCAGGGGGCACGCTTTGCCAAGTGGCGTAATGTCTATCATATCGGACATGCGCTGCCGAGCCGGCTGGCCATTGATGCCAACGCCGAAGTTCTGGCTCGTTATGCTGCAATCTGTCAGGCCGAGGGCGTGGTGCCCATTGTCGAACCCGAGGTCCTGATTGACGGGGAGCACAGTATCGACAAGTGCGCCCGTGTGACCGAAGCTGTGCTGCATGAGGTGTTTCACGCGCTTCATCGGCACGGTGTTCTCCTGGAGCACATGCTGCTGAAACCCAATATGGTCATCCCCGGTAAAGAGAACGGCACTCCGGCCTCCGCGGAAGAGGTTGCGGAAAAAACCGTTCGGGTCCTCAAACGGACGGTGCCGGCGGCAGTGCCCAGCATCAACTTTTTGTCCGGCGGCTTATCGTCGGAAGATGCGACCGAATTTCTGAACGCGATGAATCAGTTGCCCGGGAACCCCTGGGAGTTGAGTTTCTCCTATGGAAGGGCGTTGCAGGAGCATGCTCTGAAAGCCTGGAGCGGCCAACCCACGCAGGTGCAGGCCGCCCAAGATGCCCTTTTGAAGCGAGCCCGTTTAAACGGGGCTGCGCGTTCCGGAAGCTATTCGCGGGCCATGGAAAGCGAGTGAACGAATGGCCAGACCGTCCATGGCCGTTGTCATATCTGCCCCGCAACGTACGATTTGGCTCTACACATAAAAATCAAGGGGTTTAAACCGCTTGGTTTTGGCTTGTCTGTCGTGAGTCCGATGATGGGCCCTGGATTCGAACGACGGCTTGCCAATCGTCCCGGATTTCTTCCGTCAAAAGCTCTTTCGTGTCGGTCTAAAACAGGTCAGGCGGTGGCTTCTTCCTGAGCGGGAGATTCGGTCGGCTGGAGTTCGTAAATACAGACCTGGTTGCGTCCGCGATTCTTCGCGTCATACAGGGCCCGGTCGGCAAGGGCAAGCAGACGGTTGTGGTTGGGCTCTTTGAGCTGCCGGCTGTTGGCGATGCCGATGCTGACCGTCATCTGCACATCGTCCCCGTTTTCTGCTGTCAACGAAGACATCTCCAGTGCCTGCCGGAGTCGTTCTGCGACTTGGCGAGCCGAATCCAATGACCCTTCGGGAAGGATAGCGGCGAACTCTTCTCCGCCAAGGCGGCAGAACAGGTCCCGGTCGCGCAATTTCTGCTGACACAGCTGACTGAAATGAACCAGGGCCCGGTCGCCGAAGTCGTGACCATAACTGTCGTTCAGTTTTTTGAAATGATCCAGGTCGAGCATCATGAGGTTGAAATGGTCTCCCCTGCGGCGGCAGGCCTTGGTCAGTCGACGGGCCGTTTCCATGAAGTGGCGCCGGTTAAAAGCGTTGGTCAACGGGTCGGTGGTTGCCATCTGCTCCAGTTGCCGGTCCTGGTTTCGCCTCTCGGTCATGTCTCGTGCAATGGCGAGAACGGCCGGTTCCCCCAGATAGTCCACGATGCGTGCGTGCACCCACACCGGAAGTCGACTGCCGTCGATACGGATATGTTCCGTTTCAAAGGAGGCGCTGCCGGTTCGCTTGAGCTGAGAGTGCATCAAGTCGGCTCCGGGGCCGGAGAGGAGGCCGTCGATGGTGCTTAAAGGAAGACTCAAGAGTTGCTCACGGGTATAACCCAGGTTTTGGCAGGCAGCGAAATTGGCATCGAGCAACCGGTTGTCTCGGTAGACGAGAGCACCATCCCCTAGAGAATCAAAGAGAGCGCGGTAGCGATTTTCCGACTCTTTCAGAGCTGCTTCAGCCCATTTTTGATCGGTAATATCCCTAAAGTAGATGGAGAAGGTTTCCGACGTCGGGTAGGCGTGGACCGCAAACCAGCTTTCGTCCGGCGCAAAATAGGTTTCAAACTCAGCAGCCACCTTCTCCTCCTGACTCTGGCGAAACTGATAGAAGAAGGTGCTGCTGACCGCTTCGGGAAAGAGATCCCAGAGGGTGCGTCCCACCAGGTTTTTGTGGTCGAGATGAAGAAGCTCGGCCCCTTTCTGGTTGGCATACTGAATAATGTAATTCTTGTCGGTCTGGAAAAAGGCATCAGTCGTATGTTCAAGAATCTCCAGAGCCCTGGTGTCGTCTTCCTGACGGTTGTTGACAGTGGTCTTATACCGATCGATGGCCTTTCGCAGGCGCAGTATCGACCACAGGAGAGCCACAGCAATAACCAGGAGTATCGCGCAGACAATTGTCAGAAGGCCATTGGTCCCCTGAGAAAACAGCCCCAATCCTGCCGCCGCTATCGGTATGTTGGTTGCCATCTTTTCTGCCTCTTACCCGAAAAAAAGGTTGTCCGAAAAATGCAGATTTGCTAGCGTGCTAATTCATTGTAAGTACTTGAAATAAAAAGAAAAATTAACTTTAGCCAAATGTTTTTTTTGGCGAACGAAACCTGAGCAAGGAGTTGAGTATGTCTGCTGTCCAAGGTAAGACCCTGCTGTTCCGTGTGATCCTGTTTGTCTTTTTTCTGGTCCCCTGCCTTTTCTCTCTCTTCGGTGCCGGAGAAGAAGCCACGGTGGCACGCGTACTTTCCCTGGGGCTCTCTTTGTCCCTCGGAATGATCTATCTGTTCCAGGATTTTCTGATTGCCCTCTATTCCGATACCTTCAAAAAGGCCGTTCCGGCCCTGCACTATCTGACCTCACTGGCGGTGATCGGTGTGTCCGGTCTTGGCCTTGGTGGTATGCTCCTTTTCTGACGCTCTTATCGGACCCGGCAGCTCAGGCTGCCGGGTCCTCATCTTCCGGGCCTTCCTCCGGAAGGCATTCTTCGGCGGAAATCTCGAGTGAGCTCAACGGAGGGAAAAACAAAGAGCCGTCCTCGGGTGAGGCGACAATGCTGCTTGACCCCGGTTGGTGCCGCTTGATCCGTTGCGGTTTGGCGCCCAAAGTGATGGTGACGCCTTCATAGAGCATCTGGCCGACATTTATTTTGGGATTGGCCGCTTCGGCGACAAATCCGCGATAGTTCTCCAGTTCGGCGTCGACGACTTCCCTGGTGTTGCCGAGTGCTTCGTACCTGTCTAACAGGCGCTGTATGTTCGGTGGATCGGTCTCGTTTTCCGGAAGCCGTTCTTTGATGTTGCCGATCAGGTTCAGAATGTGTTGAATCTCGCCGGAGATCGTCCTTCGCCGGTCAAAAAGGAACCGTTGCCTGTCCAGTGCTGAAAAGTCGACCCCGCTGATCAACCGGGTACGGGCACCGCTGGCGCCACCGAACTCCTGCGCTTCAATCCCCTGGAGGGCGATCGTTTCTCCACCAACAATGGTGCCGTTCGGCGACCTGACCGTCCCTCGGGCCTTGACGACACTGTTCCGAATTTCATTCTCCACAAAAACATCCCCATTGACTTCCGCGGTCATGTCGTTGAGATACCTGGCCTTGAGGTTGCCGTCGCAGCGAAGCAGCCCCTCGCCCTGTCCGTTAAAGCTCCCAAGCTGGATGTTGCCTTTGCTGGTCAGATGGCAGTTTCCGACAATGCCGTCGACAGTAATATCTCCGGTGGCGTAAATGGTGAAGCCGTCCAATACGTCGCCATGAATTCGAACCTCTCCATTGAAATGGATTGAGCCGATGGAGTAGTCCACTGCACCGTTGACCTCATAGATTTCACTGACCGATAGCGACGGAGGTTCGTTGACGATTCGCCCGGAAAGGGTCGCGTAGAGCAGACCCGTCTTTTCATCGATCTTCACTCCCTTGCCCAACTTGATCCCAGCGTCCTTACCGAGCAGGCCCGGGATGGCTTTCCCCTGTACGGTTTCGCCCGCTTCCCCCTGTTCCGGTGGGACGATGCGACCGATCTCCTGTCCCGGGTCGACGTTGTCGAATACCTGAACCGTACGAAGATCGACGGCTCCTTCCGATTCATGATCGGGGGTTGTATTGCAACGGGAGGCAAGGTCGTACAACTCGAGGAAACCATTCTGGCCTTTGGCTGGAGCTTTACCTTTGGCCACCTGAACATCAACAGGCCACTGACCCTGCCCGGCTCTGTGGCAGAAGTCCTCAACAGCGGAGCCATCGACGTGGTTCCGAATATCAAGCCGGTGAAGGATTTTCAGGAATTCTTCGGGGGTGATGACCTCTTCGGGAGTGTCCGAGCGGATAGAGGCAAGGCAGGTCAGACCGGTTGCGTCGGTTTCAATCCGAAGGGAGAAGCGATTTTTCTCGTCGTTGAGAAGAAGTTGTGTCCCGGCTGTGTTCTGACTCACAAGCCACCCCCGTTGGCCCGCTAAGTTGTTGAGATGAAACTTTTTTAAGAATTTTATAATATGACAATAACTTAAAAAATGCTAATAAAAAATGCAATTATGGCAAAATCAGCGATTCTTCCGGGTTTTCCGGCATCTGTTTAATTTTCTCAGGGGCAGAAAAGTGTTTGGCGGAAACAATCTTTTTTGGTAAGATCATTAGCCAATCGGTCTAAGTAGCTTCCGCATATAGTGAAAATTGGCCTGACCAAAATTATAAAGAGACGCCTACACACCGCGAGAGATTGGAGAGAACCATGTCCCAAACCATGAAATTCCGCACCATCATGTATCTTTTTTTCCTGACCCCCTGCCTGTTTGCACTGACGGGTAGTGGTGAGGAGCAGACGGTTGCAGTCGTTTTGTCGATGCTGCTGACCGGATTCCTGGGGTGTATCTACCTGGGAGTGGACTTTATGGATGCCATCCATGCGAATACCACCAAATTTGTCTGGCCAAAGCGCACGATTACGTCCGTTCTGGTCATGAGCGTCTGTACTGTGGTCTTTTGGTGGTTGGTCCTGGGAATGATCTTCGGCTAAAAGGGTTTTGTTGGAAAAAAGCCCTGCCATTACCGGCAGGGCTTTTTTTTGTAAGGCGAGAAACGTTTCAGCTTCTGGAGAGATCGGTCCAGTTGCCACCGTGGTCGTAGCTGGCAAATTCATCCAGATCGATACCGAGAATGTCGGTAATCTCATCCGACCGATTGGGGTCGTGGGTGATTTGAAACAGAAAGCCGGCATTGCAGAAGGAGGCAATCTCGTATTGGTGCACCGGCCAATCCTGTTCGGTCAGCCAGTGCCGGAGTTCTTGAGGAGAGCCCTGCCAAATGCCGACAATCGGCGTTGTCCCCTGGTCCGGTTGATAAAAAGGTTTTTTGATGCGAATGATGTAGGCGTCTGTCAATGCTTGAACCTCCTGGAGGATTCCTTTACCCTTGATCGAAATCGATCAGCTTTTTATACCTGAAATAGGCTCCCAAGAAAAGGTACACTCTGGGCCACCCGAAATCTGATGAGGTTTGAATGTCTGATTATGCGATTCGAGAGGTGTCGGCAGGGGATGTCGTTGCCTGTCACGCGATCGAACAACGATGTTTTCGCCCGGAAGAGGCGGCATCACTGAAGGTGATGCAGCAACGCGCTGCCTGCTTTCCCGAAGGGTTTCTTGTTGCCGAGAAAGGCGAAAAGATTATCGGCTTCCTCAATAGTGGTGCCACGCACGATGAGGATCTTTCCAATGACCGTCTGAAGAGCTGTGATTCTCACGACGGGACGGGGCCGAACCTGGTCGTCTTTTCGGTGGCCGTACATCCCGACTCTCAGGGGTTGGGTGTGGCGGCCCGTTTATTGCGAGATTTTCTTAACCGTGCGAGGTTGCTGGAAAAAAAGGCTGTGATGTTGCTCTGTCAGCCTGAGCTGGTTCCCTATTATGCCCGTTTCGGCTTTCGCCATCTTGGTCCGTCCGGGTCACGCCATGGTGGTGTCGCCTGGCATGAAATGAAGATAGAGTTCTGAAGCCTTTGGAACCTCTGCCGATAAAAGAAGCGCCCTGCCGGATTGACCGACAGGGCGCTTCTTGTTGAAAACCGAAAAGAAAGGTTGTGAGGGAGATAAGCCTTCTCATTCGGGGCTGTGCAGAATTGAAATATCTATAAACAGATCCGGGATGATCAGGAAAGCGTCGAAGTCTCTATGGAGACCTGTTCCGAGTTCGAATGTCCCCACAATACCTGCCCGGACTGCGCCGAGCATTTCTGTCCTGAGGTTAGTCCTTATAAGCGATTCTCTGAAATGCTTTGAACCGTCGTACGTATCTTCCTTGGTCCGTGAGACCGAGTACACCGGGTGTGCCCAAACCTGTTAGGCTGATAAAAATAGATTCTTGCGCGGAGGGTACCATGATCGACGGACTTTGGACCGGCGAGTTCAATGCCAATATCAATAATATTACGCTTGGCATAGGTGTTCTGATCTTTCGTCAGGGGCGTATTTACGGTGGCAATGCGACCAATTACCTGGTAGGCCATTACGAACTGGACGGTTCCCGGATCCGGGGGCAAATGCGGGGGACCCACTATGCCGGTGATCCGATCACACCCTTGGGTGTCATCCCTCCTTCAGGCACGCATGAGTTGACCTTTTCCGGAGAATGGACTCCCGATGAGATCATACTGGATGCGACGCCTGCCAACCAGACCGTTGTTCGTGTTAAAGGCGTTCTGTTGCGGCGAAAGGGGCCCGAAGGGTTTTTCGATGCCGCGACCGGCCCTCTGTTTTCCGATGGGCTCTGGGTCGGGGAATACAATGCCAATACCAACAATATTTACCTGGGACACAACGTTGTCCTTCTGTACCGCGGTGCCCTGCTCGGGGGGAACGCTACGACCTACCTGACAGGAGATTTCAATGAAGTCGGAGACCGCATTGTGGGAACAGCCACACTGCACCACTATGCCGGCGCGCCTCTTACGATTGTCGGATTGATCGAAGAAGAGAGCCGGCACGAGATCTCTTTCACCGGGGAGCTTGGGGAAGAGGGACTGACACTGGAGATGGAACCCGAGGATCATACCGTGGTTCGGGTGGTCGGGAGCTTGAGCCGGGTTCAGGGACCGGAGCTTTTCTAGCGAGTCCCCTGCTCTTCAAGGCGGGGCAGGATATGCTGCTGTAACAGGCCTTCGGCAAGAGGGCTCTGCCCCTGACCCTGAGCTGTCAATTCACAATACAACAGAAGGGGGTCGGCCAGGGGAGCGGTCTCCGGTTGCCACCCCTGCCAGCGGTTTCCTTCGCCAAAGGTTTGCAGGAGAGTAATTGGGCCTTCCGGGTCGGGGATCAGGTCGAGCTGAAGCATCAATCGCAGCACATCCTGTTGTGAAGACACATGCAGGGTCGCCTGGCTGGCGTGGCCGTCGGCGTTCAGCAGGGAGGCCCCCAGCTCTCCACCCAGAATGACGTTGTCGCCCTGTCCGGCAGGTGGCAGGGAGCGGAGTATCTGGGAAATCGGGCATTCGTCATTGGGTTTGCAGTTCTGTAGGAAAAGCTTGGGGCGCAACTGTTCCAGGTACCCCAGTTGCCATCGGTAAAAGAGGGCCTCGCCACGCATCAGGTCCCGGCGTCTGCTTCCCTTCTGTTCGAGGTAAGCCTGGTTTTTCAACTCCTGAACGATGCCGCTGATTCCTCCCAACGAGATCCCTGCCTGTCGGGCGAGCTCCCGGAAGTTCAATCGCGCAGCCTGAGGGTTTTTCAACAGTAGAAAGATCAGTTTGAGACCCGCCGTTGTGAAGGCGCGCCCGGGCCGCTGCAGAGGTTCGGGAGGTCTTCTCCCGCAGATGTCGAGGTAGAGTGGGGGTGACTGCAGCCAAGCATTTCCACTGCTGTCAAAAAATGGGAGGCTCTGGTCTTTCAATCTCTGGTGTTGGCGGGCCCCGATGTGCCCGCACAGGAGAACAAAGGGAACGGAACCTGTCGCGTGCTGCAGGCGGATCAGTTCCAGGCCTTCGGGGCTGACTCGCGGCAGAATACGGACCTGGAATTTTCGGGTCCCCCAAGGGCCCCGAAGGGACAACCACCCCTGAGACCCTTGTTCCGGTTTCTCAAGAAAAGTAGCGCTGAGTTCCGGCAGGCTGTTGATCGATTGAAGTGTCAGATCCAGAGTCGATTGTTCTGCTGTTGTCAGCATACAGAAACCTCACTCAGCTGTCGTGAGAGGGCAGCAGTACTTCCCGGGGTTTGCCGGAGCCGTCGGACGGGCCGACAATCCCTTCCTGCTCCATCCGTTCAATCATGCGAGCCGCACGGTTATAACCGATACGCATATGACGCTGGATCATGGAAATACTGGCCTGGCGCTTTTCGGTGACCAGTGCCAGGGCCTCGTCCCATTTCTCATCGTATTCCTCGTCGCCGTCAAAACCGCCACTGGCTTCCGGTGGGGCTTCAAGGATACGCTTGTCATACTCCGGGGAACCCTGTTTTTTGAGAAATTCGACCACCCGCTGCACTTCCAGTTCGGAAACGAAGGCTCCATGAACACGTTGCAAGGCGCCGGTCCCCGGAGGCAGGAAGAGCATATCCCCCATCCCAAGCAGGGTCTCTGCCCCCATCGAATCCAGGATGGTTCGGCTGTCGGTCCGGCTGAAGACCTTGAACGAGATCCGGGTGGGAAAGTTGGCTTTGATCAAGCCGGTGATGACATCGACGCTGGGTCGCTGAGTCGCGAGGATCAGATGAATTCCCGCCGCGCGCGCCATCTGGGCAAGGCGGGCGATCGATTCTTCCAGTTCGCGCCCGGCGACCATCATCAGGTCGGCCAGTTCGTCCACGATAACAACAATATGTGGCAGATGGCCATGTTCCAGTTCTTCTTCCGGTGCCGGTGGGGGCATTGGCGGCAGACCGTCGTCACCGTCCTCGAACAAGGGCTCGGGCTCAGGCGGTGGAGGGTTCTTGAGGCGTTCGGCCTCTTCCTTCTGCCACTTTCGGTTGTAGCCGTCGATGTTGCGGACCCCTTTGTCGGCCAGCAGTTTGTAGCGTCGCTCCATCTCCCTGACCGCCCAGTTCAGGGCCAGAGCCGCCTTTTTGGCTTCGGTGACGACTGGCAACAGCAGGTGGGGAACCCCCTCGTAGATCGAAAGTTCCAACATCTTAGGATCGATCATGATCAGACGGACATCGTCCGGAGTGGCCCGATAGAGAAGCGAGAGGATCATGGTATTGATCGAAACCGATTTCCCACTGCCGGTGGAACCGGCCACCAGGAGGTGCGGCATTTTGGAAAGATCGGAGACAACGATACCGCCAAAAATATCTTTCCCCAGAGCCATCGGCAGTTTGCCGCCTGCCTTGTGAAAGGCGCTGGATTCAAAGATTTCCTTCAGGTAGACGGTTTCACGGTCTTTGTTGGGAATCTCGATACCCACGACACTGCGGCCTGGGATAGGGGCGACGATGCGGATCGACATGGCTGACAGGGCCATTGTCAGATCGTCGGACAGGCCGCTGATCTTGGAAACTTTCACTCCGGGAGCCGGAGCGAATTCGTACATGGTTACAACCGGGCCGGGTTTGACCTCGACCACCTCCCCGTCGACACCGAAATCCTGCAGCTTCTTCTCCAGCAGGCGGGCGTTCATCATCAGAGTGTCGCGGTCCACAGGTTTAGGAGGGGCACCTTCGTGATCCAGGAGGTTGATCGGGGGCTTATAGTAGTCGCCGGAAGCCTCCAGGAAGTCAAACGTCTCCTGCGACTCTTTGGGTGTTTCTTCGGTCTTGCCCCGCTTCTTTTTGATCGGGACCTTTTTGGGTGGTGGAGCCGGGGCAGCAATGACGGGGCCTGGTTCGTCCTTAGTGGCCGCCTTGTGCAGGCGTCCCGCTTTCATCGCAGCTTTGCGTTCGCGTCGCCGTTCCAGCCAGGCGCCAAGGCGGGCCATTAACCCATCCAGGAAGAGCACCAGGGAAAAGCGTGTTGCCAGAAGGAGAGAGACCAGAAAGAAAACCGCCAGCACCATGGTCGCGCCGGGGCGATTGAGGACCGGAACCAGGATGTCGGCCAGTAGTCGACCGACAGCACCGCCGGCTTCATTGATACGTTGCCCGAAAAAAGGGACCTGTTGCCATCGCAGGGCGATCAACCCATCCAACGACAGAACAAAAACAAAAAGAGCGAACAGTTTATAAAGTCGGAAATGGCTCTGGCGCAGAGTAAAGTTGCACCAACTCTGCCACAGGCAGGTCAGAGGGAGCAGTAAAGCCGGCAAACCCAGAACCTGGAACCCGAGGTCGGACAGGTGGGCACCGATCATCCCTCCCAGGTTGTGGATCTGGCCAGGACGGAGATTGTTGTTGAACGACGGGTCACCATT
>JANQIN010000072.1 GCA_028282145.1 Thermodesulfobacteriota bacterium
CGAAGTACAACGTCGGCTTCTTCGTCGGCTGCGGGGCGGACTTTGTCTATCCCGATGTCGGGGTCAAACTGGTCAAGGTGCTGAACAAGCTCGGCGTCAAGGTGACCTTCCCCAAGGGTCAGAACTGCTGCGGTATCCCGGCGCTGTACTCGGGCGACGCCGAAACCGGTGTCTACCTGGCCAAGCAGTCGGTGGAAGCCTTTACCGAGGCCAATGTCGACTACATCCTGTGCATCTGCCCCACCTGTACCATGGCGGTCAAGCGGGACTTCGTCGAGCGCCTGAAGGACGACCCGACCTGGTCGGCCAAAGCCCTGGCCTTGTCCGACAAGACCATGGACGCCTCCGCCTTTATGGAGAATATCCTGGGCGCCTCCAAGGAGATCGACGGCAACGCCAGCATGTCGGTCACCTACCACGACTCCTGCCACCTCAAGCGTGGTACCGATGTCTGGAAGGAGCCCCGTGCCCTGCTGGAAGCTTCCGGCCACAAGATCGAGGAGATGAAGAACAGCGATCGTTGCTGTGGCTTCGGCGGGACCTACTCCTTCCTGAGCCACCCGCAGATCTCCAAGCAGATCACCGGTGACAAAGTCAAAACCATCCAGGACACCGGCGTCAAGACGGTGGCGATGGACTGCCCCGGCTGCATGATCATGCTGAAAGGCGCCATGGGCAAAGCCGACGACTCAGTCCGCTGCGCCCATACAGTCGAACTGCTGGCTGAAGCGCTAAACGTCGACTAAAGCTTGACCACCCGGTCCTGCCAACGCAGGGCCGGGCTCGTTGACAGAACCAAACCGCCTGCTATTTTTTGAGGGAAGTGAAGGAGACGACGATGAGCGAACGATTACCTCGGGTCGACAACCTGTGCAAGAACCCGGACAACCACAAAACCCACCTGTGTGAGCTGCTGGCCGCCGGCAAAACCGACGAAGTGGCCAAGCTTCAGGAAGCTCCCAAATTTGTCTGCAACAACTGCGGCAAGGAAGCCAATACCGAAGGCGCTCTCTGCGCCCCGGGACCGATGGACGTCTGATCGATCCCACCACACACACTGTAAAGGGCCTTTCGGGGCCCTTTTTTTATTTTGGGGTTTTCCTTTTTCCGTAGCCCATGACAAACACAACACCATACCGTACACTTGAGACCCCAATATCTTTCTCTCAGGAGCCTGCACCTTGTCCGACATGTTTTCCGCCGTCAGTCCCCACCCCGCGCCCCTGACCAGCACTCAGCTGCAACAGATGGTCGCCATCGCCAAAGCCCTGTTTGACCTTCGGCATAACCAGGCTTACCGCGAGGCCATCTTCCCGGAGGCGCCCGAGATTACCGCCTTTGATC
The DNA here is from genome assembly GCA_028282145.1 of Thermodesulfobacteriota bacterium. GTDB lineage: Bacteria > Desulfobacterota > Desulfuromonadia > Desulfuromonadales > Geopsychrobacteraceae > JANQIN01. The sequence continues at coordinate 1,345 of JANQIN010000072.1, forward strand.
CCGGGCACGACAGTGTGATGATGGGATACGATTTTCACCTGACCGAACAGGGGCCGGTGCTGATTGAGGTCAACACCAACGCCGGAGGGAGCTTGCTGGGCTGGATCGCCTTCGCCCGTCGCTTTGGGCATCCGGAAGAGATGCCGACATCCGTTCGAGCGCGGCTGCTGCAGACATTTGCCGAGGAATGGCGCCTCTTTGGTGGGGGAGGGGATTGTCCTGACCGAATCGCTGTTGTGGATGAGAACCCGGAAGAGCAGCATCTTTTCCCGGAGATGGAATGGTTTGCCGAGCTGTTTCGCAGCTGGGGTGTCGATTGCCGGGTCGCCGACCCTTCCGAACTGACCTTTGACGGGGACGCACTGCGCCTCGACGGGAAGAGGCTCGATCTGGTCTACAACCGCCACACCGACTTCTATCTCAATACCCCATCGATGACGGCCATCAAACAAGCCTATCTGAAACAGAAGATCTGCCTCACCCCCAATCCGCACACCTATGGCCTTCTGGCCGACAAACGGCGCCTGCTACGGCTGGCCGACCCTGCCTTCCGAGCTCAACTGGCTCTAAGCCCAGAAGCGGAAGCCGCATTGGCCGGTGGGTTGCTGGAATGCCGCCTTCTTAAGGACTGGGATCGGGAAGCCCTCTGGGCCGAGAGAAAACAATACGTGTTCAAACCGGTCGCCCATTTCGGCGGTAAAGGCGTGCTGTTGGGTAAATCGACCAGCCACAAACGGTTTGACGAACTCCCTCCCGCCGAAACCCTGGTGCAGCGTCTGGCGCCGCCCTCCCTCACCGCGGTGGAAGGGGATAAACCGATGAAGACCGACTACCGGCTCTTCGTCTACCAGGACCAGGTTCTGAGGATTACCGCCCGCCTCTATCACGGCCAGTTGACCAATCTCCGAACCGAGGGCGGCGGTTTCGCCCCGGTCGACATTGTTGAAACCTGAGCCCTAGTTCCCGGTTAACTCATTTGGCGGAGTTTTCTCGTCCAATGCTGCCAGGATATTGGCCACCGCCAGATCGCCCATACGGGTCCGGGTTTCCTGAGTGGCGCTCCCCAGATGGGGCAGCAGCACCACATTGTCCAGCTCTGCCAGGCCCGGGGTGAGCCGGGGCTCCTCTTCAAACACGTCCAGGCCGGCACCGGCGATCTCTTTTTCCTGCAGCGCCTGAACCAATGCGGCTTCATCGATGACCGGCCCCCGGCTGGTGTTAATCAGGTACGCTGTTGGTTTCATCGCCTTCAACTCTTCGGTTCCAATCAGATGGCGGGTCTCTTCGGTCAGCGGGCAATGCAGGGACAGAAAATCCGTTTTCCGGAGCAGCACATCAAAGGAAACAAAATTCAGCCCCAGAGACTCTTCGACCTCAGGATCCAGGGGTCGGGGCTGATGGTACATCAGCCTCATGCCGAACCCACTGGCCCGCCTCGCCATCGCCTGGCCAATCCTTCCGCAGCCGAGGATCCCCAGGGTACGGCCATGAAAGTCGCCGCCCAGAAGTTGCTTGGGGGCCCAACCGGTCCATTCGCCGGTCCGCACCAGTCGGTCCCCTTCCACCACACGGCGACCGATCGCCATCATCAGTGTAAAGGCGATATCTGCCGTCGCCTCGCTCAGCACGCCGGGTGTGTTGCTGACCCAGACACCCGCCTTCCGACAGGCGGCCAGATCGATATTGTTATAGCCGACCGCGTAATTGGCGATGATCTTCAACTGGGGGCCTGCCGCCTCGAGCAACGCGCCGTCGACCCGGTCGGTCAGGTGACACAGGATGGCATCGACACCGTCGGCCTTCCGACGCAGCTCTTCGGCGGACAGGGGCTCTTCCGAGCTGGCGATACAGACGTCGGCGACCTCACGCAGTCGCCGTAAAGGAGCTTCCAGAATTGCTCGGGTAACCAGAACACGGGGACGCGTCATCGTTGCACCTCCTGTTGCGGGCTGAGACGTCGATCGGCCCGGGCCAGAACCACGGCCTCGAGCGATTGAGCACCGGCCTGTTTCAATTGATCTGCACAACACCTTAAGGTTGCCCCGGTGGTACAGACATCGTCCACCAGCAACAACCGGGCATGGTTGACCGGCTGGGAGCAGGAAAAGGCCTTCTTCACATTGGCGATCCGTTCCTTTCGAGTCAGCCCCTGCTGCGGACGCCCTCCAGCCTTCCTTTCGAGGCAACGAAGGACTGGAATCTGGAGCGTTCGGGAGAGGTGTCGGGCCAACAGATCACTCTGATTATACAGACGGCTCTTCAAACGGGATGATTCCAGGGGAACCGGAACAAGGGCATCAATCCGCTCCGCCATATCCTTCGGAAGACAGTCTACCATCAATTCTGCCAGGGGCCGGTCCAGGGAAACGCCACCTTCATATTTAAAACGATAAACCGCCTCCATCAGAGGCCCTTCAAACAGACCCGTGGCATAAAGACGCTCGAACGCTGGGACGTCGGTCAGGCACTCCTGACAACGGCTTGAAAGGCCCGCTTCACGGGCGTAGGGCAATGCACAGATCGAACAATGGTCAACGGGAAGGGGCGACATCTTTGCCTGGCAGGCCTCACAGATCGGAGCGCCTGTCGCCAGCCGTTTTTTACAGAGAGGACAGCACCGGGGAAACAAAAAATCCACCACAGCTCCCCAGGATGCACGCAGCAGGGGGAACCGGGTGGATTGATTATTTTCCATGATCAGAGGGATGAAATCAGGCCAGCAGGGACTGCCCTGTCATTTCGGACGGGACCTCCACCCCCATCAGCTCCAGCAGGGTGGGAGCCACATCGGCAAGGCGGCCGGGGCGCAGAGGCGCATCGGTCCGATCCGGGTCGGACAGATAGATCCGCACCGGATTGGAGGTGTGAGCTGTATGCGGCGTCCCCTTGTCGTCAAGCATCTGTTCGCAGTTGCCGTGATCGGCAGTGATCAGCAGTCGGCCACCGGCCTTATGAACGGCCTCGATAGCCCGGCCGGTACAGCTGTCGACCGCTTCCATCGCCTGAATCGCGGCATCGAGCTTTCCGGTGTGACCGACCATATCGGGGTTGGCGAAGTTGAGGATCACCAGATCGTAATCGCCCGAGGCGATCCGCTTCTCAAACTCTTCGGTCACCTGGTAGATACTCATTTCCGGTTTCAGATCGTAGGTCGCCACATCCCGCGGCGAGGGGATCAGTGCCCGATCTTCACCTTCAAACGGCTTTTCCTCACCACCGTTGAAAAAGAAGGTGACATGGGCATACTTTTCCGTTTCGGCGATCCGGAGCTGCTTCTTCCCGGCCCTGGAAACGACCTCGCCCAGAATCTGGCTGTACCGTTCCGGTGGAAAGGCCACCGGATGGGGGAAGGTCTCGTCGTACTGGGTCAGGCAGGTAAATTCGGTCAGCTGGGGCACCCGCTTGCGGGCGAAACCGTCAAAATCGGCATCGGTGATGGCGGTAGTCAGTTCACGCGCCCGGTCGGCGCGGAAGTTGAAAAACAGCACTCCATCCCCGTCCTGAATCGGTGCGACAGGGGCCCCATCAGCCAGAATCACCCGCGGCTGAACGAACTCGTCGGTCTCACCGTCGGCATAGGCCTGGCTCATCGCCTCCGCAGCAGAAGCGGCCGGGGCCCCCTCACCACAGACAATGGCGTTGTAGGCACGCTCCACCCGATCCCAGCGACGGTCCCGGTCCATGGCAAAATAGCGGCCTGTGACCGAAGCGATCGCACCACAACCGATCTCTTTCAGCTGCTCTTCCAACTGGTCGATATACCCGGCACCACTGTTGGGCGGAGTGTCGCGACCATCCATAAAGGCGTGGATAGCGATCTTCTTTAGGCCTTGAGCCTTGGCCAACCGGACCAGGGCGTACAGGTGCTCCTGGTGAGAGTGAATCCCACCGTCCGACAAAAGGCCCATCAGGTGCAGAGTCCCTTCGGCGGCCCAGACGCGATCGATAATGGTCAGCAGTTCCGGGTTGTGATTGAAGGTATCGCCGGAGATCGCCTTACTGATCCGGGTCAGATCCTGATAGATGATCCGACCGGCACCCAGATTGAGGTGGCCGACTTCCGAATTGCCCATCTGGCCGGCGGGCAGACCGACATCCTCACCGGAAGCCTGGAGGAAGGTCCCGGGAGCGTTTTCCTGTAAACGATCCAGAACCGGGGTATTGGCCTGGCAGGGTGCGTTATTGTCGCACCCCTCGCGAAAGCCCCATCCATCAAGGATAGCTAAAACGACCGGGCCGTTTGAACTCACTCGGCTGCCCTCCGCTCCCCGTGATGGATCTCCCGACCTTCCAGAACCGAGGGCCCCTGCAGAACTTCGCGACCGCTCAGACGGAAACCGCCCCAGTCGCCGCAGGCATCGCAGCGCCCCAGCCAGGAAGCGAATTCCGCACCGCACTCATGGCACTGGTAACCGATACCGGTTTCATCGTCCGCACCCAGGGCCTTACGGTACTCTTCAATCGCCTCGGCGGTCTGATCACGACGACGGTAGGCTTCAGCCAGCAGGTTGTGCAACAGAGCAAACCGGGCACCGGTCGCTTCCACCATCTGCAGGTTGTCGATCGCTTCATCCACCAGTTCCAGACGAAGGGCCAGACGGCTGAAGTACAAACGCAGCATGATATCGTCCGGGCGGTTGCCCATCAGGGTCCGATAGACGGTCAGCAGAGGGGCGGGATCGTCCTCGCCCAGATAGCCTTCTTCCAGGCGGCTCAGAAAGACCCCTTGCTCGAAGGTTTCATAGCCTTGCTGCCAACGCTTGGCGGCATCGGACAGCTTGCCGGTCTGACGAAGGGCATCGCCCAGCGAAACATAGGCCGGAACAAATTCGGAGGCCTGCTTGACCAAGTCCTTCAGCTCACCGATGGCTTTGTCGGCCTGATCGTTCTCCAGCTGCTCCAGAGCCTGTTCGTAACGCAGGCAGACCTGCAGCCGCTTTTCCTTGTCTGCTTCGGCATCGGGCGCCATCTTCAGCAAACGCTTCTGCAGTTCGATGGCATCGGCCCAGCGGGCCGAGGAGATAAAAAGATCACGCAGGCTTTTGAGGGATTTCAGGTTGTCCTTGTCGATCTTCAGCACATCCTGGTACATCGCGATGGCCTCTTTCACCAGGCCCTGTTCACGATTAACCTGAGCATGACGCAGCAGGGATTCGATCTCCTGCGGATTGTCCTTATGGACTTTCTTCCACAACTCACGAGCCTTGTCGCCGTTCCCTTCGGCCAGCTCAACTTCAGCCAGGGCCATCGCCACTTCCATTCGCTTGGGGTCCCGATCGTAGGCCTTCTGAAGAGAGGTACGGGCTTTTTTGAGATCCAGAGAGAGAAGGCGGGAACGACCTTCGAGGTACAGAGTACCGACTTCCTTGTCCTTCTTCTCCTGCCGCTTGCGACGGCCCTCGGAGACCCGCTGTCCCAGGTTGTAGTAGAGGTGAACCAGGAGGCCGACAAAGACACCCAGAAGTACACAGGTGATCACCAACTTCATCACCGTGGTGGTGACTTCCAGATTACCGGTAATGTGGATGGTGACATCCTGCATGTTGCTGCCGATCAGTTGCACCGAACCGATCATAAAGGCAAGAACCAGAACAATTGCGATCAACACTTTCATAGGGAACTCCTGGGGTCAGAAAACATTCAACCTTATTCGTTATGATACGGTTCGTTTCGCAGAATGGTGAAACCGCGGTAAACCTGTTCCAACAGAAATAGCCGGGCCATCTGGTGGGTAAAGGTCATGGCCGACAAGGACAGCTGCAGATTGGCCCGCTGCTTCACCGCATCGGACAGCCCGTAGGGACCGCCGATAACCCATACCAGATGGGACGTGCCCTGCACCATATGTTTTTCGAGCAGAGCGGATATCCCTTTGGAGCTGAGGTCGCGCCCCCGTTCATCGAGCACGATGACAAAGGCATCGTTGGGGACTCGTGCCAGCAGTTTTTCACCCTCGTTGCGACGGATCTGAGCCGGGTCGCCCTTTTTCCCGCCGCTTTTGTCTTCCTTGATCTCTTCGATCTCCAGCGGCATATAGCGCCGAATCCGTTTTTCGAACTCGTCCGAGCCTTCCTGCAGATAGGAAGCCGATAGACGGCCCACGGTCAACAGCTTGAGCTTCACTCGATCCCGGCCCCGCCGGTCAGTCCCAGGTATTCACCCGGAATATCGACCTGAGGTGCTTCCGCCCAGAGACCGTCCAGATCGTAAAACCGGCGTACCGGCTCTTGGAACACATGGACCATTACGCTGCCGTAGTCGAGCAACACCCAGCGGCCATCGTCCATCCCTTCCACGGCCAGGGGAGCGATGCCGTGGTCTTTCTTCATCTGAACCTTGATCTCCTCCGCAATCGCCTGTACCTGACGGTCGGATCGGCCGTTGCAGATCAACAGATAATCGGTGAGGGAACTGACCTGTTTGACCTCAAGCAGGGAGAGTTCTTCGGCTTTTTTATTGGCTGCGTAGGCAGCACAGTTCAACGCTTCTTCTTTGGCTTCCAAAAACCTGGTTTCCTATTCTTGTAAATATAATCGATTCTGTCGAATAAAGTCGTTCACCGCGGGAGGGACCAGATCGGTTATCGGGCGGTGGTCCGCCACCCGTTGACGGATGTCGGAGGACGAAATATCAAGCCGTGTTTCCTTGAGGAAAAACACCGATTTACCTGATCGGCACGGGATTTCATCAACCTCGGAATCATAGCAGAGGGCCGGGTCGATGGCAACCGAACTGAGGTGGGAGCGATCCTCGGGAAAACCGGGCCGACAGAGCACTACCAGATGGGCCAGATCGACCAGACGTCGCCACTCAAACCAGGTGGGAAGATCCCGGAAGGAATCCATTCCGATAATAAAGAAAAGGTCGGCACCCGGTTGGTCCTGCTGCAACTGCTCCAGAGTATGGACCGAGTAGCTTTTGCCGCTGCGCTTCCCTTCGATATCGCTACAGGAAAACCCGGGCAGGCTGCCCAGAGCTCCTTCCAACATAGCGCAGCGGGTTTCAAAAGGGACCGCCCCGGCCACCGACTTGTGTGGCGGTTCCGGGGCGGGGATAAACAGAACACGGTCCAACTGCAAGGACTGGCGCACCTCGGCCGCAATGGCCAGATGACCATTGTGAATCGGATTAAACGTTCCACCCAACAGACCGAGCTTCAAAGGAGCTTCCTTTCCAAAGGCTCAAAGATCTCTGCTAATGTTGACCGAGTCCAGGGATGGACAAGCCAAGCCCGGGAGAAATACCGGGCTTGCAAGCGGAGGCAAAACGCGCTTTGCCGCAGCGATTTTGGACCAGCCCGTGGAAGGGCTGGTCCAATAAATCATCCGCGAACTTGCCCCTCGCCCATGACGATGAATTTGCGAGTCGTCAGATCTTCCAGCCCCATGGGACCGAAGGAGTGTAGTTTGGTGGTCGAAATACCGATCTCCGCACCCAGCCCCATCTGGTTGCCGTCGGAGAAACGGCTGGAGGCGTTGACCATCACCACCGAACTGTTGACTTCGCGCAGGAAACGCTGGGCGTTCTGATAGCTTTCGGTCACGATCACCTCGGTGTGCAGCGAGGCATACTCGGTGATGTGAGCGATGGCCTCGTCGAGATTGTCCACCACCTTCACGGCCAGGATCAGGTCGAGGTATTCCGCCGGCCAGTCCTCCGCGGTAGCCGGGACCACCCCTTCAGCCAGTTCCTGTACCCGCTCGCAACCACGGATTTCAACCCCTTTGTCCTGCATCGCTTTGACGATCTGGGGAACGAAGGTCTGAGCCACCCCCTGATGAATCAGCAGGGTTTCCATGGCGTTGCAGACACCGGGACGCTGCACCTTTTCGTTGATGGCGATCGCTTCCGCCTTGGTCAGGTCGGCGCTGACATCGACAAAGGTATGACACACCCCTTTGTAGTGTTTGATCACCGGGATGCGGCTGTTGGCACTGACAAACCGGATCAGGCCTTCACCGCCGCGGGGAATGATCAGGTCGATCTGCTCTTCCAGCTTCAGCAGTTCGTTGACCGCGTCCCGGTCGACAGTGGGAACCACCTGCAGAGCCGCTGCCGGCAGATCGTGCTTTTCCATCGCCGCCTGCAGCACCTTGCCGATCGCCTGGTTGCTGTGGAACGCTTCGCTGCCACCACGCAGAATAACCGCGTTGCCCGACTTAAGGCATAAACCGGCCGCATCGGCGGTGACGTTGGGGCGTGACTCGTACACGATACCGATAACCCCCAGAGGGATTCGCATCCGACCCACCTGAATGCCGTTGGGACGGCGGGTCATCTGGGAGATCTCCCCCACCGGGTCGGGTAGGGCAGCCACTTCCCGCAGGCCATCGGCCATCCCCTGAATCACCGCCGGGGTCAGGGCCAGACGGTCCAGCATCGCGTCGGAAAGGCCTTTTTCTCTTCCCGCGGACAGGTCCTTGGCGTTTTCGGTCGCAAGTTGAGGCGCTGCCTCTTCCAGCCCGGCTGCCATGGACTCCAGCAGCTCGTTCTTGACGGTGGTCGACAGGTTGGCCAGCACACGGGAAGCGTCTTTCGCCGCCTGGGCCAGCTCCAGCATCTGCTCTGCAATCGTCATCTCAGACTCCCTCTATAAGTTCGTTCGAATTTAAACGTTTCTGTTCGGAAACTCTATATTGGCACAGTGCCCGTTTCTGCCAGGAAACCGACCAAGCAGGGCATTGAAAAACGCTATCGAGGCAGCAAATGCAAGGCGAAAATAGCCGAAAAAGCGCAGCTTATAGCATATAAGTGAGCACTTTGAGGCTATTTTCAACACCGCAGTTGCAACGCAGATAGTTTTTCACCCCCTGCTAACTATTTATTAAAACCAAATTGTCACGATGAATCACCTCATCGCCATAGGTATAACCCAGGGCATCGGTGATTTCCGTACTTTGCTTGCCTTTGATCTGTTCCATCTCGTGGCGGGAGTATTCCACCGTGCCCTTGGCGAAGGGGGCACGATCCTCACCACACAGCTCGACGATATCGCCCCGGTCAAAAGCACCGTCCAGCGACCGAACCCCTGACGGGAGCAGGCTTTTGCCACCGCGACGCAAGGCGCGGCAGGCACCTTCATCAAGAACCAGGCACCCGGCCGACTTACTGAACGACAGCCACCGCTTCCGGGCCGATATCTTTTCCCCCGCCGGGTCGAAGTAAGTCCCCCGCACCTCACCTTTCAGCAGGTTCCGCAACAGTCCCTCCTTGCGACCGTTGAGGATCAGGGTTCCGATACCGGCGGTCGAGGCAGAACGGGCAGCCGCTACCTTGGTCATCATACCACCGGTGCCGATGGTCGAGCTGCTGTCACCAGCCACCGCCAGGATATCGGCGTCGATGTTCTGCACATGGGGGATCAGCTTCGCCTCCGGGTTCTCGGCCGGATTGGCGTCGTAGAGACCGTCCACATCGGACAGGATCACCAGCAGATCAGCCTCAATCAGGCTCGCCACCTGCGCTGAGAGGCTGTCGTTGTCGCCAAAGCGGATCTCTTCAACCACCACGGTATCGTTCTCATTGATGATCGGTGTAATCCCATACTCCAGCAGGGTCCGTAGGGTATTGTGAGCATTGGTATAGCGCCGCCGGTGGGTCAGATCGTCCCGGGTCAGCAGAACCTGGGCCACCGTCCGTTCGTAGCGGTTGAAGATTTCTTTGTAGGCATTGATCAGGCGGCTCTGGCCGACAGCCGCTGCCGCCTGCTGCAGAGGGATGGTCGATGGACGACCACTCACCCCGAGGGCGTCCTTGCCCGCAGCCACCGCGCCGGAAGAAACCAGGATGACCTCAATTCCGGCATCACGCAGCGCACAAACATCCTCCGCCACCGCCTGTACCTGTTTCAGATCCAGTCCGGCATCGTCAGAGATGACACCGCTGCCGATCTTTACCACGACCCGCTGGCCGTTTTTAATCCCCACCTTGGTCATTCAAAAACTCGCTTTTTATACGTTAAACGGGAGACCAGTCGTCGGCGACCGATTCTCCTTCGTCCGGCTCATCACCACCCGCACGGAGCTTTTCCAGATCGCGCCCGATCGCTTCTACCAGCTCTTTCACACCATCGCCGGTGACAGCCGACAGCGGGAAAACCCTGTAACCACGCTTCTCGAATTCCCCCTTGATCTGTTCCGTCTCGTCCCGAACCTCGGTGATATCGGTTTTAGTCAGAGCCACCATCTGCGGCTTGTCCGCCAGATGGGGCGCATGCTTTCGCAGCTCGGCGTTGATCAGTTCAAAGTTCTCCAGCGGATCCCCCTCCTGCAGCGACGACAGGTCGACACAGTGAAGGAAGAAATCGGTCCGCTCCACATGTTTCAGGAAGCGGGTCCCCAGCCCCTGACCATCGCTGGCTCCTTCAATCAGACCGGGGATATCGGCCATAACGAACGATTTGAAGCCGCCGTACTGCACCACCCCCAGGTTGGGCACCAGGGTGGTAAAGGGGTAATCGGCGATCTTGGGCTTGGCCGCCGACACCGCGGAAATCAGGGTCGACTTTCCGGCGTTCGGCAGACCGACAAGACCCACATCGGCCAGCAGCTTCAACTCCAGCCGCAGCGTTCCAGACTCACCCGGCGTTCCCGGTTGGGTATGCCGCGGGGCCCGGTTGGTCGAGGTGGCGAAACGGGCATTGCCACGACCGCCCATGCCGCCTTTGTACAACAGAACGCGCTGATTCGGTTCGGTCAGATCGTGCAGCAGGTCCCCGGTCTCGTTGTCATAGACCAACGTGCCTGGCGGCAGGTGCAGTTCCAGGTCTTCACCCCCCTTGCCGTGCATATTCTTCCCCAACCCCGGAGCTCCGTTTTTGGCCTTGTAATGGGCCATGTAACGGAAGTCGAACAGTGTCGACAGCTGGGAGTCGACCACCAGGTAGACAGAGCCGCCGTCACCGCCGTCACCACCGTCGGGGCCGCCCATGGCGACAAATTTTTCCCGGCGGAAAGAGAGGCAGCCGCGACCGCCGTCACCGGCCTTGACGTTTATTTTGACTTCATCGACAAATTTCATCGGTACTTTTCACATGTAGGGGCTTGGATTGGGGTAAGGACTATCTTACCCAAAGTCGGCCCGAATCTCACGATCTAATCGAAAACCCATAAGTCTTTTGCAAGAGTCTGAATCGTCATGAGATCGAGCGAAAATGTTCTGCGCAAGGATGAGGATCCAAATCGCCGGAAGTGTAGCACTCGCTACTCTGAGGACGATTTTGTGCCGAAGACACCGCGAAGAGCATTTGCAGCCGATCGTAATAGATTTAGAACTTTTGCAATAGACTTCCTAAATACGGAAAAAGCCCGAAGCTCTTAACGAACCTCGGGCTTTCCAGCAATTCGAGAGGAAGACGAATCAGGCGCTGTAAACGCTGACCTGCTTCTTGTCTTTCCCTTTGCGCTCGAACTTGACCACACCGTCTACCAGAGCAAACAGGGTGTAGTCTTTGCCGCAACCCACGTTGTTACCTGGGTGGATCTTGGTGCCGCGCTGACGAACCAGAATATTTCCGGCTGTCACTTCCTGGCCACCAAAACGCTTCACACCGAGGCGTTTAGATTCAGAATCACGGCCATTACGAGTACTACCGGCGGCTTTTTTATGTGCCATGGTAAGCCTCCTTAAGCTTCGATTGCCGCGATCTTCACGCGGGTAAAGGGTTGACGATGTCCATACTTCTTACGATAGTTCTTGCGCCGCTTGGACTTGAAAACCAGTACTTTCTTGGCTTTGTCCTGCGCGACGATCTGCGCCTTGATTTTGGCGCCCGGTACGACGGGTGTTCCGACTTTAACCTCGTCGCCTCCGACCAGAAGGACTTCGCTCAGCTCGAGGGTTTCCCCTACTTCGCCAGCGACCTTCTCGATGTTCAGGTATTCACCTTCGGAAACTTTGTATTGTTTCCCTCCGGTCTTGACCACCGCATACATGAAACTCACCTCGCTTCTTAAGATATACCACCCCCTATGGGCAGCAAACGCCAACTTTAGTCGTTCAACTCTTGTGTGTCAAGAGATTTTCTCGCCAAATTTCACCCCTTTGAACACCCCCTCGAATCAGCGCCCGAGCCCAGGGAAGGGCGAGCCAAACCCAGGCCCGCGGCTGGGTTTGTAAGTGAAGAAAAACGGGGCCCTGGTTACCTCATGGCGAAACGGGTATCGCAAACACCATGGGTGTTTGCGATCAAATTAAAAAGCCCCTTCTTCAGCCAGGCTGACGAAGGCCTGATGCCCTACGATGACGTGGTCCAGCACCCTCACACCCATCATCTCTCCAGCCTCGACCAGCTTGCGTGTCAGCGCAATATCTTCCGGGCTGGGCGTCGGGTCCCCGGAGGGATGGTTATGCACCAACAAGATACTGGCCGCCGACTCCCTGACCACCGGACCGAACACCTCCCGCGGATGGACCAAACTGGCGGTTAGTGTCCCTTCGGAGACCTGTACTTCACGAAGAAGCTTGTTTTTGGCGTCCAGAAGAAGGACAAGAAAGATCTCTTTCCGCAAAGTGCGGAAACGATCTCGGAAATGGTGAAATACCTCGGTGGCGCAGGTGAAGCGATCACCGATAGCCAACGCCTGCTGCGGCACCCGATGAGTCAACTCAAAGACCGCCAGCAATTCGGCTGCTTTGGCCGGGCCGACCCCCTTCACCTGGCAGAGTTCCGACACCGATGATCTGGCCAATTGTGAAAGCCCTCCTGCTTTTTTCAGCAGTCCGCGGGCCTGGTCCACGGCGCTGGTACCGCTGGCGGCATCGCCCGTGCGTAGTATCAGCGCCAATAACTCAGCGTCACTCAACATCTCCGCCCCACGGGTCAACAGCTTTTCCCGTGGACGCTCTTTCGCCGGCCAATCCTTGATCCGTCGCATATCCCCTCCAGGTTTTTCGCCCGCCAAAGGCGGCAATTAAACGTTTAGAGCTTAAAATGCCTGCACTCCCCACAGAGAAGAGACAAGCCCATATACAGTCACACGACCAGAATTCGCCCCGGAATGAGCGAACCACAAAAAATTAGATTTATAAATGTCTTTTTTTTGGTGAGTGACGCAAAAGAACGCCATGAGTTCGCATAAAAATGCATACCCCATCCCAGAAAAGGGACGGGGTATGCAATGAATGAACTTGTTTCCCCCGCGCCCTCCGCCAGATTCAGCAGCAGAAGGGCGTAGGGGTGACCTTACAGGCTATTCCCGAACGTAGGTGTCCATTTCCGATTCGTTGACCATCCCCATCTGATGGGCGTAATCGGACTCGATCCGCTGGTAAAGCTTTTGCGTGTTTTCCAGTGCCCGGGACAGATGGGCCCGGACAGCAGGGTCGATAATGTGGGCCGAGGTGTACTCAATCACCTTGGCCAGCCCCTGGCATTCCGCCAGAGCCATCTCCATTGCCTTGCGGTCATCGACCCATTCGTCCAGCATCTCCTTCATCTGGTGCAGTTGTGCCGATTCTCCCGGCGGAAGTTCCGAGAACCAGCGTTCAAACTCGAGATCATCCTCTCGATGCAGCAGATCAAAGGTTTCGCGAGCAAAACTGAACTGTTCGTCAGCAAGCTCCTGCAGACACCTGCTGCCTTCCTTGTGCCGCGTCTTCTGAGCAGCCAACTGGTAGAACTCCCATGCATCTCTTCGTGCCTGAAGGATCCATTGTAGGGCTTCCTGCAACGTCATCTCTTGCGCCATAGCAGCCTCCCGGGAACGAGTTGGGTCTGGAGTAAAGCCCGAACAGCTTTCCCAAGATTCCAGTATACCAGATCGTTCCAATGGCCCAATCGGTCAACCGTTGATTAGCAGTTTGATGGCAAATGCAGCCACGGTGACAAAGACAACCTTGCGAATCCAGCCATGGCCTTTTTTGACGGCCAGATGGGAACCGATCCAAGCTCCGGAAGCGTTGCCCACGCCCAGGATCAACCCCAGAACCCAGGAGACCTGGCCGTGCCAGGCAAAGACGCCCAAAGCCAGAATAGTATAGAGAAGGATGACAAAAACTTTGACCGCATTGATCCGCACCAAGTCGATGCCGTGCATCAACAGGCCGGTAATAAAGAGGAAGCCGACTCCGGCCTGGACAAAGCCGCCGTAGATGCCGACAAAAAAGAAGGTAACGACCAATGCGACCTTCCGCAGGGGTGTAAAGACGACCCCTTCGGCCCGTATCCGTTTGGCCGGATCAAGGACCATCAGGATCAACACCCCGAACATGATCCCGGCAAGAATTTTTTTAAAAACCTCGCCGTCAATATCGATCGCCAGCTGAGCTCCGA
>JANQIN010000092.1 GCA_028282145.1 Thermodesulfobacteriota bacterium
GGCCAGCGGCGATAAACGTGCGCTCAACCTCATTCGCAAAAACGGAGGGACTGAGGACCACAGCAAGTATGAGCGAAAAAAGTGTGGATAAAACATTGGCAAAACAACGCATGTTGAATCCTTGTGAGGCGATGACAGTTTGGTTCAGCGGGCGCGTGTAAGCGATCTGCTTGATTTAATGGTTAAGTGGCCTCGACTAAAACCCCATACTTGCTGTCAATAAACTTATCCAAAAGGAGAACTCCTGAGAATGCCAACAAAGCACCGCCACTAAACCAGGCCGATGTTAAGAAAGCTACGGGGATGACTGAAACAACAACGAGTTGTATTCCCCAGGAACAAAACTGAAAGATTTTGGGTTTAATCCGAATCTTGGATTTAATGCGGCAAAAAGGGCATTCGTAAATACCTTTAAAAGAAGACTGGAAGTATCTCCCCCACGACACCTCAATGTGGCTATTGCAATCTGGGCAAGTTAAGGCCTGCATATCCTTCCTCAATGGTTTTCCGCTTAACGGTTGAGTAACCGGCGCGTGCGTGGCTCGCGTCCGATGGAGGCTGCTTAGCAGCCGGAGTGACGTTGAGCAATTTGTTATACGCTTATCGAATCATTGCCGATAGGATCTATTGCAGCAGTTTCAACCATAAGCATGACCGTTTTCTCAGGTGCTCGCGGGCGGTGCGCCACGCCTTTCGATATCGTTACGCCCTGATGCGGATTTAACTCAATCGTCTTGTCTTTCAAGTCGATAAAGAGCTTGCCGCTCAATACAAAGAAAAACTCGTCGTCATCTTCATGCGTATGCCAGTGGTACTCGCCTTCTACGATGCCAATTCTCGCAACGCTATCGTTTATCCGTGTCAGGGTTTGGTTAAACCATTTGTCGTCACATTCATCGACAATGCTGAAAATATCAATCAGTTCTTGATGCTGAAACCTGGCATCCATGAGTTGGTTGTATTCATACTGCTTTTTCATGTCGATTCCTCCAAAATTCACTCTCGTCTTAGCAAACGTATAACAGGTGGTTAAGTGGAAAAATGCTCCTGATTTTTCCACTTATTCTCATATTGGAGAGGAAACATGGCATTTCAGCTTCAAAAGACAAAAAGCCACAGGCTGCTTATAGCGCCTGCGGCTCACTCGTTGTGATTAACCCGGTTAATCATCCCACTCCCTTTATGAAAAATACAAAAACAAAGAACGACTTAGACTAAATCGGTTCCCTTCTTTAGGCAAGAAAAAGGCGATGGGCACATCCTCAGTTTGAATAAAAAAAGCCGTGGGAATCCCCACGGCCCAGTTTGATGACAAACCCCTGCCCTATTTTTGGCTCACCCATCCCTGGGCTCGCGCTGACTGTTTCTCAACAGTCTCCTCTCGAAAGGTCAGACAGTCAACTATTTCAAGGTCACAGGCTTACAAAGGTTTTCTTCGGAATTGGCAACCCGTCCACAGACCGTGCAAATGAACTTGGGATCGTTGACCAGCGGCTTGATCGCTTCCACGTCAAGATCACAGGGACAGCATGTCAGTGCACACATCTTGTTCTCCCCACAGCAGGAATTACCCATCATCCTCATCCTTTCTGGTTGGAGTTGGCCTCTTACCCAAGGGTGTTCACCTGGATCGACTTATTTAAACCTTTCACAGGTCAAAGTTGTGTTATTCCGGCATTTGGGACGAGTGATGCTCGATGATTTTCCAGTCCTGGCCGTTCCACCGGTAGACAAAAGTATACCTGGCCTGAACTTCCGTATCCCCATCCAGTGTAAAGGTGTAGACACCCGAATTGATCGCAACGTCTCCAAAGGTGCGAATATTGGATTCATCGATTTTGCCAAAGGGGCTCTTAGCCAGGAAATGGACAAAATAGTCCTCTATTTCTTCATGGTTGTGACGAACCGCATTGGACACCGTCGGCAACAGAATGGCGTTGGTTTCATAAAGGGCCGCAACCTTCTTCGGATCACCTGTCTGAAGGGCACTATTCCATGCATCGAAGAGTGCTGAAATCTCAGTTTGATTCATATTCTATCTCCCAGTTTTTAAGTTTTAAATTTATACAGAATGATATTTCGCAGAGAGTTCAACATACACAGGACTCTCCAAATCAGGCAATAAAAAAGCCACAGGCTGCTTTTGGAGCACCTGTAGCTTTCCTTTTTTGGCTATGTGCGTCTCTTCCTGAAAGGATAAATTGCCTGTTGTCGACTACCCCAAGAGGATCGGCTTTATCAGACTGAAAGCGATGATCCACATCACCACTCCAATCATTCCGTCCAGGGCCCGCCAGGCCCAGATCTTCTGGAAGAACGGAGCCAGCAGACGGGCGCCGTAACTCAGCGCAAAGAACCAGAGGAAAGAGG
This sequence comes from Thermodesulfobacteriota bacterium, assembly GCA_028282145.1. Lineage (GTDB taxonomy): Bacteria > Desulfobacterota > Desulfuromonadia > Desulfuromonadales > Geopsychrobacteraceae > JANQIN01. The sequence goes on from JANQIN010000092.1 coordinate 2,371, forward strand.
CGCAGATGGCGCCGGCGGCAAAGAGGAACCGCTGCTCGCCGAACTGGCTGGCGATGGAACCGACCAGCACCACCGTATCCAGATAGACATGGGGATTGAGCAGCGTGACAGCCAGGGTGGTGCCGATCAACGCCCAGAGGGAACGGATCACCCGATCCTCGGCTTTGAGGTTCCCGCCACGCCAGGCGCTGAGGAAGGAACGGGCCCCATAAGCGGTGAGGAAGAGAGCGCCGCCCCAGAGGGCGACCTGTTGCAGCACCGGGCTCTGAACGACCAGAGCACCCATCCCCGCAGTCCCGATCAGAATCATCGTCGCATCGCACACGGCGCAGATCAGCGCAATCAACAGCGGGCGGTTCCGCTGCACTCCCTGAGACAGGACAAAGGCGTTCTGGGCGCCGATCGCCACGATCAGCCCACCGCCGGTCCCGAACCCTGAAAAAAATGGCATCCACATATTCATCACTCCTTGAAGATCGTTGGTACACCTTCAAGGTAGGCCTCAACTGCTATTAATTCAAACGAATGTTTTTAATGATCAATTAGTTTTGCTAATATTGAGTCAATGACGGATTGGAGGCGATGTTGTTTGATTACAGATTGATGGAAGCATTGGCGATGGTGGTGGAGGAAGGCGGCTTTGAACGGGCCGCCAAACGGCTTCATATCACCCAGTCGGCCGTGTCGCAGCGGGTGAAACAGCTCGAAGAGTTGGCGGGACAGATCCTGCTGATCCGCTCTTCGCCCCCCAGCCCCACCGACGCCGGGATGCAGATCATCCGGCACCTGAACAAGGTACAACGGTTGGAGGCCGACCTGCAGGACGATCTCAAACTGGGGGACCCGGCCGACTTCACTTCCCTCCCCGTCGGGGTCAACGCCGATAGCCTCGCGACTTGGTTCCTTGAAGTGGTACGGCCTTTTCTGTTGGCAGAGAAAGCGCTGCTCGATCTTCGGGTCGACGACCAGGATCAGACCCACCGCCTGCTGCGGGAGGGTAAGGTTCTGGGGTGTGTCAGCGCCGAGCCGAACCCTTTGCAGGGGTGCCGCACCGATTACCTGGGTAGCATGCGCTATCGTCTGCTCGCCACCCCGAGTTACATCAAGCGCTGGTTTCCCGAAGGATTAACCAAGGACGCCATTCTTACCGCTCCGGCGGTGCTTTTTACCCGCCACGACACCCTGCATCAGCAGATTCTGGAACAGGTTCTCGGCAAAAGCACACCTGTCCCGCCGTTCAATCACTACGTGCCCGATTACGACCGCTTCGCCCAGATGCTGATGGCCGATGTCGCTTATGGAACACTGACCGAACAACAGGCGACTGCCCCTCTGGTCAACGGGGAACTGGTTGATCTCGCCCCCGGCATCACCCAGGAGGTCCACCTCTACTGGCACAGTTGGACCATTCAGAGCCGATTATTACAAGGGCTCACCGCACAGATCATCAAGGGGGCCAAATCGGTTCTGCAGCAGCTTGTTTAATCAATGCGTCCTTTTACTTTTCCCGGATAAAATCCAGGATCAGTGCGGTCAACTCCTCACGGTATTTCGTTTTGAACAGATGTTGGGCATGGTAGGCCGTGTTGGGGAAAACCTTTAAGGTTTTCGGCGGCACGGACGCGCCAAAAACCCGCATCGTGTTGGCATAACTCAGGCCGTCTTTTTCCCCGATGACAAAAAGTTTCTCGATGTCCGCCCGTTCGGATCCGTCCCCGCCGAAAGGGGCCAGAAGAACCATTTTTCGGATCAATTGCGCCTGCTCGGGTTCGATCAGAGGGTGAACAGGCAAGGTCAGGATCACCCCGGCACCGCGACTCCCGCCCACCAGAACGACCGATTCACACCCCTTATTGTGCAGGATATCGATCCCGCCAATCATGGCCGGCCCGGAGATTTTATCCAGGGCCAGAGAAGGCATCTCAGCATCCTGAAGCTTTTGGGACAAGGGATACCAGCTTTCTTTATCAAACCGGGCACCGGGGACAAACAGGACGCCGTGTTTTCCCGCTGCAGGGAAGTAGGCGGCAGCATAGTCACCAAAATCGGTGGGAATGACAATCTCATCAAGATTGCCGCCCAGAACCGTTGTGGGCAAGAGAAGAAGCAGGGTCATGAGAGAATAGACCGACATTATCCGCGGTGTCATAAGAGTCCTCCTTTAGTCCCCAATGCCGGGACAGATGATTTCCAATCGGAGATATCAACGGATGAATGATTGCTCCAGTGGATTGTCGTCAATCGCGCTCGGTTTGTCGGCAGTGGAATCAGGGCAGGCCTCACTCTAAAATGTGAAGGAACCAAGCCTGTATCCTGCGACAAGGCCCCTTGACCGGTGAGGCTTTTCCCCTTGAACTGTTGAAGGAGTTCCCGTAGCTTGTCGGCATTGCATTGTTTAGATTTGAAGCTTGAGGAGGGTGACCATGAAAATGATCTTACCGCACACCAACGCCACAAAGCCCATTTCAGGGCCTTGCGGCGTCTTTCGTTTCAGAGACTTCCGAATAGGATGACAATGAATGAACAGGCCTGTCTACATAAGCGCGCTTTCGGTCCTTTTATTTCTCGGCGGAACTCTGATCGTCCTTCCCTTGATCAGTCCGTCTGCGCGATCCGCCGGTCTGTTTCTATTGACCGTCATCACGTTTGGCAGCCTTTATTTTGGCGCTTCGGTCAGCCTGTGGTGCGGTAAAAAGTTTGGGCTTTATCTCGCATCCGCCGTGATCATTCATCAGATCCTTGTTGACGGTTTCAAGTTTTTTCTCTGGGAGTTTATCGGACGACCGGAGTATTTCGACATTCTCACGCCGATCCAATATTACCTGCTATACACTGCCTGGTTTTCTGTCCTGTTTATTTCTTTGGGGGCTTTGCATACGGAAAGAGCTTTCCAATTTTTAAAATTGGAAAGAGAAAAGAAGCGTTTTGAGTTTTTGAAAGGTGCCTCATTGGGCGTTTTGACTTTTTGCCTCCTTTTGGCGGCAACCTCGATCAAATAGATGCAAGCTGCAACTTTGTTTACTCTTCATTTTTTCTTCACTTCCTCCGTTTCTTTTGTCGGCTGAGAAGCAGGTTTCTGAGGGAGGCCAAGGAGTTAACGATGCGCCATATGGTCCTCTTTTTTCTATTACTGGCAACCCCGATTTATGCTGCTGCCTGGACTCCGCCCGCCGATCCCGATCCACAAAAGATTCTGAATGAAGCCCGTGAGGATGCTTGCGCAAAACGTTACCAAGATGCTCTGGCGAAGCATGTCTGGTTTCACCAAAACGTTCTTGCCATTCAACCGGCCTTTTATGGAGTGCGCCTTTCTTTTGCTTTGTCCGATTGGTATGAACTCGCCAAGAAGTATCCGCCGGCCATGGAAAAACTCGTTGAGATGCGGGATAAAGCGAAAAGGCGCGTGATTGATGGAAGAGATATTTATTCTTCATTCCATGACATGGAATCGATCAATGGCTATCTCGGAGAAGACGTGGTGACCAAAGACCTGTTTGTGTTGCTTGACAAACAGAACCCGACAGCCGCAAAGAGCGTATTCGACCTTGCCCAGGCCTCCTTGATTCAAAGCAAGGCTTTCAAGCTGCTCGGGAATTACATCGTACCCAAAAGAGATTTCACCAACATAAAAGAGAGCTACCGCTACCATAAACAGATTGCCAATATCCCCCGATTCGGGAAAGACCATCTGACATATGCTCACAAGAACTTTGCTCACGATTCAACCACCCTTGTGGCAATTCTTGCGGTCAACAACCGGAAAGAAGAAGCTCAGGAGATCGCCGACTTAGCCCGGGTAGAATGGGACAACAAAAACTTCCATGCCGCCCTGGAAAAAGCGCTCCAGGGGATTGTCCCTGCCCCCTGGCCCTGACATACTTGGCCGACGATTTCTTTTCGCTTATCTACAAAGTGAGATCCGACAACGCGCCCCTTGGGCGGAAAGAGGAACCGATGAAACGACTACTTCTTACTCTGGCTTTCCTGACAACCGCCACCATGGCCTTTGCCGGCGGCCAAGATCTTATCCGAGAACAGATGGAGAGCTATTGGGCGGCATTACAGGCGGACGACTTCCGGGGGGCGGCTGAGTATATGTACCCGGGGGATCTGGACGACGCCAAAGAAGCTCTCCTGCCGGTGTTTCTTGAGGCCTCAAAGATCCCGGAGCTCCGAGAGGGTGTTGAACCGTTCTTTGCCGGAATCCCGGAAGGTGAGCGTGAGACGATGACACCCCACCAGGTCTTTGCCGGGGTGACACACTTTGCCTTTTTCACCAACCCTCAGATTGGAACGATCATCAAAGGATGCACCATCACACCGACAACGATTGAAATGACCGCAGAGGACTCTGCCACGCTGAGCTACGACATGTCCTACGATGGCCAGACACGACCCGGCATGGAGACGTTCAAAAAAGTGGACGGCCGGTGGTACCTCCGGGCGAAGGAGTCGCCGTGGGCGGTGGCTCGCAAAATCCGGACTGCGCTGGGGTTATAACGAAAGAGATGAACGCTGACAACGGGAGAGTACCGCCTACGCCTTGAAACGATGGGCTCCGGCCATGGTAAAAGATCACCCTTGACGAGACCTGCCTCAAGCTTCCGGTTTCCGGCGGCAACCGACTGAAAAGAGTCGGACTTTTCTTATTTCAACCCCTTTTTCCCCCAGCCGCCACCGGTCAAAAACACCACGCGGTCAAGGGTCTTTGGGCCGGCTTCTTCTACCAGGCAATAGATCGTCGGAAAAGCCTCTTTAAATTCATTTGTTGCGATCCAGTCCGGTTTTCCTTCGATATTGAAATGATATTCAACAACCGCTCCCTGGTAATCTCCCAGCTTCATGGGGCCTTTCCATTTCACCACTTTGTCGAAGGTCTTTTTCCCATAGCAAATGTCGCCCTGCATCACTTTCTTCGTCTCGGTAGAACCGATAACCTGGACTTCTTTCTCCCGGTAATAGCGACGCCCTTTTTCGGTAAGCTCATAACGTTTAACGGTCTCTTTATCGCCTGTCGGTTTGCCGAACGTATTACGTTGCCCGATCTCGACATCACGGCTTGTAACGAGTCCCAGACGTTCCAGCGCTTTTAATTTTTTATCCTTGTTGATTTGTAACGCATATTTGTCGAAATCTGCCGGCCAGTCCTTCAAATCGAGGCAAAGATCGCCGGTTTTGTCGAGGTAGTCCTGGATGGCGGCGTCAAAGCTCTCTGTATGGGCGTCCTCTTTGCTGCACCCCCAAAGAACCAAACAGCCGATGACAAGCAGACAGATCTTTTTCATCCTTCCTCCTTCTTCGCAACGGTTACCCATAGGGACTGAGAATGCACAACCAATGCACCCGGAAAGAGGCGTTTGCCGGACGGATTACATTGCGCAGAAGGCATTACTCGCACACTGTTCGCGAGACATAGCGAACAGATGCTTGCTGAGCAGGTCTCTGTGAAGGGCACAAAAAGACGAGAAAAGATAGTGCAGAGGGAATGTATCGGATGAGTACATTCGTCTTTGCTATTTTCCCATATAAAAATAAAAACAAAGCTCATAGAGCCATAAGAATCTATATTGGATCACTATGCGGGCAAAAAAGCAAGGTGGCAAAGCAGAACAGGGGCGTTTAAAAAAGGCGCGCCTGCTTTTGGCGTTTGCTCTC
>JANQIN010000093.1 GCA_028282145.1 Thermodesulfobacteriota bacterium
CTTGAAACGGTACCTGCAGCACCAGTTGGAAACCCGCCTGGGGCGGGCCCTGGTCGCCGGAGAGATCCTGGATGGAGCCGAGATTTCCATTGATTGGCAACAAGGTGAACTGCAGTTGAACCATCGTAACCCCTGACTCTCATTGGAAAGTCGCGGAAAAAACCCGGACAAGGGATTAGCAATTGCTAAGCTTTCCGGAGAGGAATCTGTTGATTTTCCAAATCAAGAGATTAAAATGGTAATGAAATCCATTGATTAGAAGCAGGAAGGCCGGAGTCTATGGTTCGCCACCGTCGGTTGGGAGAAATCGTCATTGAATCGGGGGTTATCACCCCCGAAATCCTTGAATCTGCGTTGAAAATTCAACGCACCAGTGGGAAACGACTGGGCAAGATTCTGGAAGATATGGGTGTTGTCAGTGAAGGCGACATTGCGTCGGCACTGGCACGTCAGTTCGGTTTCAAGGTGGTGGAAGGCTTTGCCAAATACCGTTTTCCTGAGGACCTCCTTCGTCTGATTCCCAAGGAAACCGCCCAGTCCAAGCTTGTTTTCCCCCTGAAACAACAGGAAAAAACCCTCTACGTGGCGATGACCGATCCACTGGACAAAACCACTCAGGAGAATCTGGCCTTCCTGACCGGATTGCGGATTGTCCCTTGCGTCACCACAATTACCAGTGTTCAGGCGGCGATCACCAAACATTACTTCGGAGGGATCAAGCAGGCCTGTACCAGTTGGTGGAAAGTCCTTGTTGTGGAGGACCAGGCCCTCCCCCGGGCGGCCGTCGTGGCGGCCCTGGAAAAGGAAGGATTCAGCCCCCTGCAGGCCGCCAACGGCGTGGAAGGCATTCAGGTGGTGCATCAGACCAAGCCACACTTGATCCTGCTGGATACCGTGATGCCGCGAATGGATGGATACGAAATGTTCCGGGCCCTTCAGGAGCAGGAAACCACCCAGGATATCCCGGTCATCGGCATGTCATCCCGCTGTTCCCCGGAGGAAGAGGCTAAACTTCTGGATCTTGGGTATATCGACTTTATCCCCAAACCGATCAACCCTGTTCGGCTCGTCGCCCGAGTTCGTCGAGCCCTCCGTCTCGCCTACGGAGCGGAGGCCCCTGACGAGGATTAGTCTGATGCCAAAGACCGTCCCTGGCCTTTGGCATACCCGTTGCGCCCATTTGTAAGCACCGGGCGATTTTGCTCCACGTCCCCATCCCTGAAGTTAAGCCTCTCCACGCTGTTTCCAGGATTTTTATCGGAAATACTTTTTCTATTTCCGATATTTTTTTGCGCCTATTGCATTTTCCCAGACTGTCGATATACTATGACCATCTTGGTTATAAATGGGGTTTTGGCCCATCTTGACATAGAGAGGCAATCACCATGCGTATCGATATCCTGTGTAAACCCGAGGGCGGCAAAAGCTGCTCAATGGCTCTGAATAATGTGCGTCAGGCTCTGTCCGAGCTTGGCGTGGAAGCGGAAGTGCACCTGTTTCGTGATCAGCGAAAAATGATCGACAATCGGGTCTATGTCGTTCCGGCATTGATGATCGACGACGATGTGCGGATCGCAGGTCGGGTCCCTGAAATCAACGAGATCGAATCGATCATTGTAGAGCGACCGAGATACCTGAAGAAGACCGCCAAAGTCGCCTGATCATAGGACCAACACATAATTTCATAGTTCGCAGGTCCCCGTACGCCCACAGGCTTGGTCAGCCGCTTGAGCGGATGGACGGGGTAAGGCAGTCAGAGCAACCATAGGGGTTTTCTGGCTGCCTTAGTTTTTACCGATCCACTTGAGATCAGACTTGCCCCTGAGGGAGGAACTGGCTACTCTTCGCTCATGGGAACCTTAACCTTAATGGGGATCGCTTTTGCTCTGGCGATGGATGCCTTTTCTGTCGCTCTGGCCACCGGCCTGTCCCTCCCCAGATTAACCGGCCGCCACCTGTTTCGCCTGGGTTGGCATTTTGGTCTTTTTCAGGCCCTGATGCCCATCCTTGGTTGGTACGCCGGTCGCCTTGTTCACAGCTGGATTGAACGCTATGCGCATTGGGTTGCGTTTCTTCTTCTGGTAGGCGTCGGTCTTCACATGATCCGTGAGGCGTTTCATGGCGACGACGAAACGGAGAGCCCGCGCGACCCGACCCGGGGCTGGTCCCTGGTGATGCTGTCGGTCGCGACCAGTATTGATGCCCTCGCTGTGGGACTATCCCTGTCGGCCCTGGGTGTGGCCATCTGGCAACCGGCACTGGTCATCGGTCTGGTTGCCGGGATACTGACAGTCGCCGGAATGCTCCTGGGTCGTCGCGTGGGACAGATTTGGGACAAACTCGAAATTCTGGGCGGGATCGTTCTTCTGTTGATCGGCCTCCGCATCCTCATTGAACACTCATAGTTATCTGACATACTGCCACAATGTTCATGACAATTGTCCAACGGAGTTCCATGCGCCATTTCACCCTGTTTGTCCTTTTTTTGCTGTGCGTTCCCGTTACCAGCTTCAGCGTCACCGAACAGCATCTGTACCGTCGCCAAACCAGCGATACGGGACATGACTTCGCTTTGAGCTACAGCCGGGGATCGGATGTAGCCATTGAGGTCTCCTCCGATTCGGGGAACGAACGGGCCCAATGCGATGCGGATGGGGGAACCCAGCGCTGGATGCTGGAAAACGGTCAACAACAGACCAGGGTCCAGGTGA
>JANQIN010000098.1 GCA_028282145.1 Thermodesulfobacteriota bacterium
GCATGCTCGCGGCTGGAGCCGCAGCCGAAGTTGGTACCGGTTACCAGCACCGACCGCCCCTCGTACCGGTTCTGGTTCAACACGAACAGCGGATCGGGATGGCCCTCTGCATCGTAGCGCCAGTCAAAAAAGGCGCTCGGGCCGTAACCGGTACGCCGGATCGACTTGAGAAACTGTTTCGGGATGATCTGATCGGTATCGATATGCGACCGGTTCAGCGGAGCAACAATACCCCGGTGGACGGTAAACGGATCCATAGCTGTCTCCTTCTTCAACCCTGAGGCCATTGACGGATATCGACAAAGGTACCGCTCACTGCCGCGGCGGCGGCCATCGCCGGGCTTACCAGATGGGTCCGCCCACCCTTCCCCTGTCGGCCTTCAAAGTTCCGATTGCTGGTCGAGGCGCAACGTTGCTTCGCCGTCAACTGGTCCGGGTTCATCCCCAGACACATGGAACATCCGGCAAAGCGCCACTGGGCTCCGGCCTCCAGAAAGATCCTGTCCAGACCTTCGGCTTCGGCCTGCGCCTTGACCCGCGCCGATCCGGGAACCACCAGGGTCTCCACCCCGTCGGCCACCTTCCGGCCTTTCATCATCTCGGCGGCAATACAAAGGTCTTCGATCCTTCCGTTGGTGCAGCTGCCGATAAAGACCACATCGACCGCCACATCGGTCATTCGGGTCCCCGGGGTCAGCCCGATATAGTCGAGGGCTTTTTCCACATCGGCCGGTGCATGGCCGGAGGCACTGTCCGGAGAGGGAACCGGCTGATCGATATCGATCACCATCCCGGGGCTGGTCCCCCAGGTGACTTGCGGTGCCAGTTCATTGCAGTCGATGCTGATGCTGCGGTCAAAGGCCGCCCCCTCATCGGTTGGCAGGGTCCGCCACCAGGCCATGGCTTTCTCCAGCTCAACCCCTTTAGGCGCGTAGGGCCGATCACCGGTCTGGATGTACTGGTAGGTGGTATCGTCCGGAGCGATCATTCCGGCGCGGGCCCCGGCCTCGATCGACATATTGCAGATACTCATCCGCTCTTCCATCGTCAGGGCACGCACCGCCTCACCACAGTACTCCAGTACATGACCGGTGCCACCGGCAGTCCCGATAAGACCGATCAGTTTGAGGATCATGTCCTTGCTGCTGATTCCCGGTGCCAGCCGACCGATAAATTCGACCCGGTAGGACTGAGGCTTGGGCTGCACCAGCGTCTGGGTCACCAACACGTGCTCCACCTCCGACGTTCCGATGCCAAAGGCCAGAGAGCCGAAGGCCCCGTGAGTGGAGGTATGCGAATCGCCGCAGACCAGAGTCTGGCCCGGAAGGGTCAGCCCCAGCTCCGGGCCGATGACGTGGACGATCCCCTGATCCGGATGCCCCAGGCCAAACAGGGGAACCTCAAATTCGGAGGTGTTGGTCTGCAACGTTTCCACTTGGGTGCGGGAGATCGGGTCTTTGATCTCCATCCGATCACCGGTCGTGGGCACATTGTGATCCATGGTGGCAAAGGTCAGGTCGGGTCGTCGTACCGTCCGGCCGGCCTGCCGCAGGCCCTCAAAGGCCTGAGGGCTGGTCACCTCATGGATCAGATGACGGTCGATGTAGAGCATGGTGTTTCCATCGTCGAAGGTCTTAACGGTGTGGTCCTGCCAGATCTTGTCGAAGAGGGTTCTCGGCATAGGTTTTCCCATCACAATGTCAGAGTCGGGTCGCAAAACAGCCCGGATTGACTGGCGTTTCCGGACGGCAGCGATATAGTTCATAAACAACGACGAATCGAGTCAGAGTTGACTCGGTGTCTGGAAATAGTACCACTTTTTACCGTTCAGGCAGGGGATCTCCACGATGCAAGGAACAGAGCTGGTCGTTAAAGCACTGCAGGACAAGGGTGTCCGCACCATTTTCGGGTATACCGGTGGCGCCATTATGCCGTTTCTCGACGAAGTGGGTCGGCAGGATTCGATTCGATTCATCATGTCGCGCCACGAACAGGGTGCGGCCTTTATGGCTCAGGGACTCTCCCGCGGCTCCGCCAGCAGTACCCAGCCTCAACTGGGGATCTGTGTCGCCACCTCCGGTCCCGGCGCGATGAATCTGGTCACCGGCGTCGCCGACGCGGGGATGGATTCGGTGCCGCTGTTGGCGATCACCGGTCAGGTCGCCTCCGGCGTGATTGCGACCGATGCGTTTCAGGAAAGCGATGTGGTCGGGGTCATGATGCCCCTGGCGAAGCAGGTCTATATGCCGCTCAAGGTTGAAGCGCTGGAAGAGACGCTGCACGAAGCCTGGTACCTGGCCAGCACCGGGCGCGGCGGTCCGGTGGTGGTCGATATCCCCAAGGATATCCAGTTCGCGTCGGCCGCGTCGGACTACGCCTTCGACCCGGCGACTTACGAACCGGACCTCCCGGGGTTCCTCTACAGCCCGCATCCCAGTCCGGAAGCGATCGGCGACGCGGTCGAACTGCTGAACGAGGCCCGGGCACCGGTGATTCTCTGCGGTCACGGGGTGATCGGCAGCCGCCAGGGGGCGAATCTGCAGAAACTGGCGGAAGCGGCCGATATCCCCATCGCTTTTACCTTCCACGGCCTGTCGGCGATCCCGGTCGATCATCCATTAAGCCTCGGCATGGTGGGGATGCACGGCACGGTGGAAGCCAACCGGGCCCTGGAGCACGCCGATCTGCTCATCGCTCTGGGGATGCGGTTCGACGACCGGGTGACCGGTAAAGTGGCTGCCTTCTGCCCCGATGCCAAGGTGATACACGTCGATATCGACCCGAGCGAGATCGACAAGATCATCCCTGCCAGCGTGGCGGTCAATGCCGACCTGGCTCAGGCTCTTCCCGCCCTGATCCGGCATCCCAAATTCCTGGAGCAGAAACGGACCGACTGGCTGCAACGGATCGACGGCTGGCGGCAGGAGATGACGGCAACGCTGAAAGCCGAGATTGAAAAAGGCACCGGGAAGGGGGGCCAGCTTCTGATGAAAACCATCGTTTCCCAACTGTCGGAAACGACCCAGGGGAAGGATCTGATCGTGGCCGATGTGGGGCAGCATCAGATGATCTGCGCCCGCTTCTACAACTATCAGACCGTCAACAGCTGGTTCAGCTCCGGCGGCGCCGGGACCATGGGCTGCTCCCTGCCGATGGCCATCGGCGTCAAGCTGGCCCGTCCCGGCGAACGGGTCTGGTCGGTCAGCGGGGACGGCGGTTTCCAGATGAATATCCAGGAACTGGGCACCGTCATGGAGTACAAGATCGATATCAAAATCCTGCTGCTCAACAACCGCTTCCTCGGCATGGTTCGGCAATGGCAGACCCTGTTTTTTGACGGACATTACGCCGGCACACCGATGAAATCGCCCGATTACGGGCCTGTGGCGCAAGGGTACGGGATTCCGTACCGCAAGGTCGAAACGGTCCAGGAGATCGCACCGGCCCTGCAATGGGCCGCCGACCACGATGGACCCTGCATGGTCGAATTCTTGTGCGATCCCAGTGAGATCGTTCTGCCGATGGTTCCGGCCGGGGGGAGTATCTCCGACATGATTACCGAGGTAGAGGAAGGGGGCGCGTCATGAGTGCGAATCAAGCAAAACGACACGCCATTCTGGCCTATATGCAGAATCGCCCCGGGGTCCTCAACAAGGTCTCAATGCTGATTCGGCGCAAGATGTACAACATCGACACCATCACCATCTGCGAATCCCGCCGCCCCGGCATCAGCCGTATGACCATGACCCTGTGTGAAGAGGACGAGCGAAAGGTGGTGCAGGTGGTGAAACAGATCGCTAAGATCCCCGAGGTGATTGAGGCGAAATCGCTGGAGACGGAAAACAGCTTCTGGCGCGAAGTGGCGATCATCAAATTCAACGCCGACCCCGACCTGCTGAAGAAGCTGGCCCATACCTACGAGTTTGAGATCCTCGACCATCAGCTGTCGGGGCGCTACATCGTGCAGCTCGCCGGGCCTCATCAGTGGATCGACAATTTCGTCACCGATCTGGGCAACGACAAAGTGCTTGAAATGGCCCGCTCCGGTTTTACCGCCCTGGAGAAATAACCCCGCACGGGGATCAGAAGGATACAGCGATGACCAAAGACCTGAACAAGATCAGCCGTCGGATCACCCAGCCCAAATCGCAAGGGGCCTCCCAGGCGATGCTCCATGCCGTTGGGATGACCGAAGAGGACATGGACAAGGCCCAGGTAGGGATCAGCTCCGTCTGGTACGAAGGCAATCCCTGCAATATGCACCTCAACGATCTGGCCGCCCTCGTGAAACAGGGGGTGCAGGAGGCCGGGCTGGTCGGTCTGCGGTTCACCACCATCGGCGTCAGCGACGGTATCAGCATGGGGACCGAGGGGATGTCCTACTCCCTCCAGTCCCGGGACCTGATCGCCGATTCAATCGAAACGGTGATGCGGGCCCAGTGGTACGACGCCAATATCAGCCTCCCCGGCTGCGACAAGAACATGCCCGGCTGTCTGATTGCCATGGCTCGTCTCAACCGACCGTCGATCATGGTCTACGGCGGCACCATCCGTGCCGGTCACCTCAACGGAGAAAAGCTGGATGTGGTCTCCGCTTTTCAGAGCTACGGCGAATATATCGCCGGCTCCATCGACGAGGAGAAACGAAAGGCGATCGTCAAGTGCAGCTGCCCCGGCGCCGGTGCCTGCGGCGGCATGTACACCGCCAATACCATGGCCTCCGCCATCGAGGCGATGGGCATGTCCCTGCCCTACAGCGCCAGTCGCCCGGCCGAATCGAACGGCAAGCGGGACGAATGTCTTGCGGTGGGAGCGGCGATCCGCACTCTGTTGGAGAAGGACATCAAGCCGAGCGACATCATGACCCGTGAGGCGTTCGAGAACGCCCTGGTCATCATCACCGTCCTCGGCGGCTCCACCAATGCGGTACTGCACCTGATCGCCATGGCCCGGGCCGCAGGTGTTCCTCTGGGTCTCGACGATTTCCAGAAGGTCAGTGACCGCACCCCCCTGCTGGCCGATATGAAACCGAGCGGCTTGTACGTGCAGGAAGACCTGGACGATGTGGGTGGAATTCCGGGGGTGATGAAATACCTGCTCGACGAGAAGCTGATCACCGGCGACTGCCTGACCGTCACCGGCAAGACCGTGGCGGAGAACCTGGCGGAGTTACCCGGTCTGAAGGAAGGTCAGTCGATTATTCAACCCCTCGATCAACCGGTGCAGGAGGTCGGTCATATCCAGATCCTGCGTGGCAGCCTCGCCCCTGAGGGTGCGGTGGCCAAGATCACCGGCAAGGAAGGGACGCTGTTTACCGGTCCGGCCCGGGTCTTCGACTGTGAAGAGGAGATGCTGCAAGCGTTGGAGGAGGGGAAGATTTCAAAGGGGGATGTGGTGATCATCCGTTACGAGGGGCCCAAAGGCGGTCCCGGTATGCCGGAGATGCTCACCCCCACCTCGGCCATTATGGGCGCCGGTCTGGGTAAAGATGTGGCCTTGCTGACCGACGGCCGCTTCTCCGGCGGGTCCCACGGCTTTATCGTCGGCCATATCACCCCCGAAGCCCAGGAGGGTGGTCCCATCGCCCTGGTGAAAGACGGCGACCGGGTGACGGTCGACGCTGCCAACAACCGGATCGAAGTCGAAGTCGATGAAAGGGAAATGGCTCTGCGTCGAGAAGCCTGGTCGATGCC
>JANQIN010000105.1 GCA_028282145.1 Thermodesulfobacteriota bacterium
AATTTCTTGAAATTGCCGGTGATATATACATAAGTATCATCACTTAACTGATCGACGGCACGAATAATATTTTCAAAAGGCTCATCCTTCGCAAAGGTGCAGACGAAAACAAAATTAAAGCGACCTTTGAGGTCAATCTTTTTTGAGGCAGGAGGAGATGGTAATTTGTCCGGGAGGACGATGAATTTACCGCCATTTTTCTTAACAATATCAGCAAGATAACCGTTGGTAACTATATTTAAATCAGAGTTTTTATGAATAAATTTATAGATCCAATAATACTTCATATGTTCCTGATAAAAAGGAAGAACCCCCTCATTATGACAATCAATCACAAGGTTATAAGAGAAAAAACCTATTTTCTTCCACAAGGTGACAAAAAATGAAAGGATGACAGAGGGGTTCTGAACAATAAGAACCTTTGGTCTATTTTTTATCAGGCAAAAAAATGTTTTTAAAATAAAAACAGGATGTTTGATCAATCTTCCCTTAGTACTAACAAAGAAAACTTTCCTAGCACCAAAATAGTCCGCAAGAACATCACTTCTTCGGTGGTTTTCCCAGGACAGCCACATCACATCCAACTTCATAGTAATCCCCACCTACTTCTCGACTTCAATGATCGAATACCATGCAAATCGACCCAACCATGGAACTAATTTGAGTATTAAACGATCAACCTTCATGAAAAATTTCAATGTTGGGTTAAATAATTTCCTGAGAAAGGGGATGTAAATAAGGACAAACGCTCCAAGGGCCGTGAGAAAATACTCTTCGTGACTGACCTTCTTAAAATATTTCTTGCAGTTCTCAATATCCTGCATGTCCAACGGCCGTTCATCTTCCGTGCGATAGTTCGGTGTCAACAGCCGATAGAGATTCAGCGCCGGGTTATGTCCCAAAGGTTCTGCGAAGAACCCTTTCCCACCAGGCTTCATCACTCTCTGGAGTTCACAAAGGGCTTTATCGAGTTCAAGGTGATGAAGAATTGCAAATCCGAAAACGACATCGAACCTGTCGTCGTCATAGCCCAACTCCTCAGCATTCATGACATCCAGGTTGCAATTCCGGTATAAATCATTCGATTCGAGCAAGGCTTTTGTCTGTTCGATGGCCTCAGGGGAGATGTCAAAGGCATCGACATGGGCTCCCTTAGAAAGAAATTCAGCGGTTATCCACCCAGTACCACACCCGATCTCCAGCACCCTTTTATTTTCAACATTCCCAACCTGCCTGAACAGCGCTTCAAAGACGGGCCAGGTGGGATTGAATTTGTAATGAAGGGGCGAATGAGCGTCATCGGCATATTTTTCATCATGGAAACGCGCTTCTGCTTCCAGGCGCTTTTGCGTATCGTTATCCATAAAAGCCCTCCTTGTATTTTTTATTGTGTATTTCCAGCCTCTTAACCATATTACATAATGCTGCCGTCAACCCGAAGGAAAACCACCAATAGATTTCATACAGATCCATTCCGAACAGACCAAGACCAAGCCTGGCGACGAGAAACATCAACACCGCATTTGTAATAGCAAGCAGGAACTGAAGTTCTTTTTTGCTGATAAATGGGAGGTCACCACCGCGACTGGCCCCCAAATCAACAAACATCCTCAACGTCTTCTGCACTCTTCGCAAGGAAGAAATCATTGTCTTTATAAAGAAGCCAAACACAATCAGACCTTGAATACCGAGATTGGTAGCAACTTCCAAGTACAGGTTATGGGTGTCCTGAGAACGACCGAATTTCATAGCTCGAACCGTAGGGAATGCTGAAACACCAACCCCAAGAGGATATTCCAGAAAGATCTCAAAGGAGTCAGAAAGTATTTCTTTTCTAACTTCAGTAGATCTACCTTCTTTATCTTTCCCAGTGAATATGGAGTTGAACCTCTCTGTATATTGGACATCGATCACAGATATAAGCAAGGTCAATCCTGCACACAGGATCAACAAAGCCTTTTTCTTATTTTGGCTATTTAAAAACATAAAGAATATCAAAATAAAAAACGCAACATAGCCTGTCCTTGATCCCGTATGGACAATAATATTGGCGGCGAAAATAAATAAAATAGCCAGTACTAATTTTTGCCACTTATTCGCCAAAGGGAACAGGTAAATTATAAACGGGATCGTCCCGAGGGCCATCCCAGAAAAAGAGTTGGGATGACCATAGATGGGTGTAGACCCATGAAGCCGCATCACACCTTGATTTTCCCAGACCATATGCCCGGTTATCTGGCCGAGGAGCCCTTCCTGCCCCATTTTTCCGCAAGCCAGAAGAAACGCGGCGATAAAGAAAAACATATGCCTGGGACTTCTTACAAAGCTGACAATAAAGAACGATAAAAAGGAAAACTTAACGACACGATCGATAAAAACTTCATAGGAATAAGCGACATCGAAAGAAAAAGGGACCTGGATGACCATGACAAGAAAAAGCAGAAGAACACTGGTCAGAAGCTTCTTATCCCATTGAACTTTCTCACCTTTTAATAAGATGACCGCGGTCAGGAAGCCTGCATATAAGAACTCAAACCGAATGGCGCCTAGAACCGGTACACGGTAGCCAATCTGGAGATATCTGCAGAAAACGTAGCCACAAAAGAGCAGCAAAATCGCCGTGCTTACTTTTGGGAAGATATCCGTTGTCACTTTATGATTTAAATTTTTCTTCATATAAGGGCTTATAGCTGCAAAACATGCTGTCGGAAGAATATTTCTCTTTGATCTGTGCGTACCCTGCGTCTTTCAGATGCCCCATCCTATCGGGGTTCTCCAAGAGGGACAGCAATTCTTCACAGATTTTGTGAGGGGCTGCTTTCGGCAGAATAACCCCAGCACTTCCTTCTGCAAAAAGTTCCGGTATATCACCAACTGCGGTTGCCAAAACTGGCACCTTTGACGCCATGGCTTCCAGCAGGGCCATGGGCAATCCTTCATCGAGCGAAGGCAGGAGGAAAAGATCCACCATCTGGAGGAACCGATGGGCATCTGCACGGAAGCCGAGGAGACGGACCTCATTCTCCACACCCAACGCTTCAATCTGTCTTGTCAGTTCCTCCTGGAGTTCGCCATCGCCCAGAATCAGGAATTGAACCTTGTGTCCTTTGTCTTTCAGGATTCTGGAAGCTTTTATAATATCCCCTTGTGCCTTCTGTTCCGTCAGTCGGCCAAGGTTCAGGACCAGCGGCACTCCGGCCTCAAGGCCCAGTTCCCGGCGGAGATCTTCATCACCGTCAGACTTTCGATCTGGGAAGTCATCCAGATTGACACCATTTCTGATGATAGTCACCCGTTCCGGTGAAATCCCTTTTTCTGCCAGAACCTCCTTTATCGGTTGTGACACCACGGTAACAACGGGGACAAATCGATACAGAAACATTTCCAGCGCGGTCATTAACCGATACTTCAGCGGGCTGCTCTCACTCCAGAACCAGAGATGGCATGTTGGAAGGAAGGGCTTACGCAAAAACAGATTGGCAAAAAAACCGAGAATACTTGCCTTGTAGCCATGGGCATGTACCAGATCGATCCTGTTGGCTTTCAGCCACCAGAGGAATCGCGGAATATCCAGAGGGAAGCGCCTGTTGTTGATGACAATCTTATGGGCTTCAATCCCCAATTCGCAGGCTTTGTCAAAAAGGGCAACGGAATCCTGCGCATCCTGCACAATACAGCCGACCACAGGAGTATAATCCGGAGTCTTTGCCATCTCCCGGGAAAGATTGAGAACGACATTCTCCGCCCCGTAGATACCTCCACTCTCCAGGAGATGAAAAACCCTCCTGGGCGTATCCCGACTCAACGCCTTACGCATCAGAGGGCTCGATTCCTTTTATAAATCTTGTAATTCAGTCCGTACCCTTCTCCTCCCTCGCCAATACGCTCTGTCTGCAGGGAGAAGTGTTTCTGAAGGTAGGCACGGAAGGCTTCAGGCTGGTCAACACCAAATCGATCCTGGACGATCATGTAGTTGAATCCCTGGAGAAAATCGAGGTCTTCTGCAAAGTTGGCTTTTTTGTCCAGGTACCCGACGATTCGGTATCCCTCTTCTGCTCGGGGTATCAGCATGTCATCGAGACGAATCGCTGTCAGTTCTTCCCAATTTTTCAGATGCCAGTGGGTGAAGCCAAAGTTCCTGGCATCTTCTTTCACAAGCTTTTCCAGGTGGGTTCTGATCTCTTCGCGTGAACTTTTGGCCAGCGGAACCTTCAGCACTCTGTAGCCTACGAGATAAGCCGAGTCTTCCGGGGTGAGGTTTTCCTGAACCCAGGAGCGCAACTCATTGTACGGTGCCTGGTGGAACTGGCGAACTTCCATCCCCGATTGACCCAGGAAGATCATCAAAATCAGAGCAACAGCCCCCCAACGAAGCTTGCCCAACCGATCAACCATCACCAAGGCCGCCAGATAGAACAGCGGGAGAGCCGGCAACATCCAATAGGCCCTGAGTTGTCGTATGGAACTGAAAAGAAGAATCCAGCAGAGGCCGATAAATACCAGGCTTGCCACTTTGTGCTTTCGGGTCTCTCCTTTGAGGAGGACCAGGGACCAAAGGGTCAAAGGCAGAATGACCCAACCGCTGCCCCTGAGCATAGAAATAAGCTGCTGACCCCACTTGATATACAGGGACATGTCATCGCCGTAGGTCAACATCCGGGCTTTGACATATTTCAGAGGATCGAAAAGAAGTGCACCATCCGCAATCAGAAAGAACAGGAAGGCCAGGCCTCCCATCAGAACCGCACCTCGGATACCTGCCCGCACACCTTTCACTCTCAACAGATCCAGAGCCGCAAAAATAGCAAAAAAGGCACCGTGGAGTTTCAATCCGGCTGCCACACCAAAGGCGACGGAAGCCAGCCAGAAATCCGGTGTATTCTCTTGGTAATCGGCCCGAAGATAAAACAGCAGGCCCAGCATGGCGAAAAAAGCAACCAGGGTATCCGGCCTCCCGGCGAGATTGCACCAGTACGCATTGAAACTGAACAGAAACAGAGCCGCCCCAACCACCGGGCCGTATCCGTTCAAGGTCTCCCCAATGCAACGTTTGCCGATACGGTAAACCAGATAGCCGGTAGAGAGAAAGAAAACGATCATCACCAGCCGATAGGCGGCATAATAACCATCCGGAGAATAATAGAAATCGCTGTAGGCCTTGGAAACAAACTCCAGGTCAAGGAACCCTAGGGAGCCTGTTGCAGCAACGGACTTACCGAAAAACGTCACCAGAGAAGATAAACCGTTCAGCCAACATTCCAGATAGGCATGCTGAGGCGGAGCATTCCCGAACCAGACCAGGAATCCTCCCTCATAAAGTGAAAAGTCATCAATATTGACTTGCGGTGCTCCAACCCCGATGTTCAACAGGGCCAGACTTCCTGCGATCAGCATGGAAAGCAGAAGAAGGCAACCCTGTAAGCGTTCCCCCGAAAGTTTCATATCACTCGCTCCTTGCGTCGCGAAAGGTCCAGAATCGATTCCCTGCAAAGTTCACCACCAGGGAAAACACAATGGCAAACAGCTGAGCTATCTCAGGAGAAAGACCCATAAGAGAGACCCCAGTCTTAAGCGCAACGAGATTCGCCCCCAAAGAAAAGACGTTGACCAGGAAGAATTTGGCCATTTCTGAGGCCCGGTTATCCTGTCGGGACTTGAATGTCCAGCTCCTGTTCAACAGATAGCTGTTTGTCAATCCCGCCAGGTACCCAATGGTCGATGCTACCAGATAGTGGATACCTGCCAGATTCAACAGACCGTAAAAAACGGCATAATGAATGGCAGTGTTCAGCACACCGACCAGTCCGAATTTTATAAATTGAACCAGCATGATCAGTCGAAATTCACTTCCTCTTCAGCGATATAAATCGGGCGCCCTTTGATTTCCTCATGAATTCTCCCAAGATATTCCCCCAGGATTCCAACGCACACCAACTGAATGCCCCCCAGGAACAGGACGGCGACAAACAGGGACGACCAGCCGGGAACCACCTGGCCCGGGAAGAAAATCCGCATCAGCACCCCGTAAAGCATAAAAATAAAGCTCAAGCCTGCGCTGAGAAGACCGAAAGCAGAGGACAGTTTCAAAGGGATATGGGAGAAAGAAAGAATCCCATCGAGCGCAAACTTAATCATTTTCTTCAAGGGGTACTTGGTTTCCCCGGCAAATCGCTCATGCCGAACATACTCCACCTTGCACTGTTTAAAGCCGACCCAGCTGACCATCCCCCGGACAAAACGGGAACGTTCGGTCATCCGTTTCAACTGATCAACAACGCACCGGTCGATCAGGCGAAAGTCGCCGGTATCGACCGGGATACTAATTGAGGTAAGCTGGCGAAGCACGCGGTAGAAGACCTTGGCGGTAAAGAGTTTGAAGAAACTCTCCCCTTCCCTTTTCTTCCGGACCCCGTAAACGACCTTGTTTCCTTCTTTCCATTTTTCAATCATTTCCAGAATGACTTCCGGAGGGTCTTGCAGATCCGCATCAATAAACACAATGGCATCACCGCTCGCCCTGTCCATTCCGGCGGTTATGGCAATCTGGTGGCCGAAATTCCTGGAAAAGCTCACGAGCTTGACCCTTTTGTCTCCGGCACAGATATCCTTGGCCATCGGCAGTGTCTTGTCGGAACTGCCATCGTTGACCATGACAATTTCATAGTTCAATTGCGCGCCCTCAAGGACGCTGGTCAACTGTGAGTACATCTCGTGGATGACAAGTTCTTCGTTATAGAGTGGTACGACAACACTAAGCAGTTCCGGCATAGCCATATCTCCTTTTCATCCACATCGGATTTCAATGGACCTTGCAAATTGAAAATCGGTATTTTCCAGAAGCCTCCGGTTTGATTTCCCGGACCTTCTCTATTTCAATGGTCATTCCTTCAAAAATCTTTTCGAAATATGTTTTGAGTTCCAACACACTGCTTTCGGGAATGTCTTTTTCCTCGACGATCCGTAAACGGATCCGTTCCATCGACTCCTGCACGATCTGCATCTGTGTAATGCCCTGAATCGCGGTCAGAGTATTCTCAATCAGCGAAATCCCGGCGACCCGTGTTCCGTCTTTTTTTATCAGAAAGTCAGCAACACGGCCCACGACCTCTTCCATCAAAGGCAACCCTCGGCCGCAGGCACACGTCCTATCGGATGGGACACCGACATCTTCCACCTGATAGCGGACAAAGGGCATCGCATAGTTCATCAGGTCGGTGACGATAATTCGGCCAGGCTCCCCTGCACTGGCGGGAGAATCGTCTTCCTTCACAAATTCGACAAAGAGATGTTCGATGTTGAGGTGCATCCCCTGGTGTTGCTCACATTCCGCCCCGATAAGGCTGACCTCCTCACACCCATAACGATCGAACACCTTCTGATCAAACACCTCCTCAATGACCGCACGCTCGGAAGGCAGAAGCATCATCGACGTGGAGAGGATTCCCCGGGGTTTGAGGTGACCGACTCCCAACTTTTTCAGATACACGGCAAACATGTAAATCGAATGAGCATGACCGAAAAGAAGCGACGGCCGGACCCGTTCCCATTCTCGCACAAACTGTCTCACCGAATCGTCCGTCAATTCCATCGTGTCGAGAAATATAGTCGGCTGTACCAGGCGGTCGATAATTTTCTCTTTCAGGGTTTGCGGTCGATGCGGGTTTCCCCATAGTGCCCCAATAGGGTCACAAGGCTCCCAACCCGACCATCGATCATGCCGCCGAGCGACGGCATTTCGTTTTTCGCTGCATTCATCCGTTATATAGAGCTCCAGCGATTTCCCGGTAGAGCCTCCTGTCTTGAATTGGTGCAGTCGGCTTTTGTCATACCCGTCGGAAAGCATGAGATCGCTGTTCTGGCGTACATCTCTTTTCGTCAGAATCGGCAGTTTTCGCATATCTTCAGGGCTTCTGATCATCTGAGGGGTCAGCCCACGGGATTTCAGCAACTGCCGATAATACGGGTTTTTGTCATAGATAAATTCCAGCAGTTGACCGAGGCGCTCCCATTGAAGCTCCTCCAGAGCCTCCCGGCTGAAGTATTGGGTTTTTTCCACCTCTTTCCAGTATGAGAGCCGAGGACTTCCATTGCGCGCATAGAACAGGGGCTCAAACAGGTGGCGCCTGAGATTGGCCGGCCAATCACGCCACATTCTCACCTCCCCGGGAGTATCGTTTCACATCGATCCGATCCAAAAGACTTTCAAAATAGGTTTCCAGAACATTCATGGATCGCTCCCACAGGAATTCTTTTTCAACTTTTTCCCGTCCCGCCTTGCCCATCTCCTCGCGCAGAGACCGATTATGCAACAACGTAAAAATCCCTTCAGCCAGCGCCGAAGCGTCTCCCTTTGGGATCTTTATTCCTGACGTTGCGTCAACCAGTTCCCGATTCCCACCCACGTCGGATACCACCACCGGGAGGGTGTGGGCCAGATACTCGATCACCGAATTGGAAAAGCCTTCTCGATCCGAACAAAGAACTCCGACATCCATGTAGTGAAGATATGCGCTGACATTGGTAACGGCCCCGGGAAAGAACAATCGCTCTTTTATCCCGACGTCCTCGGCCAAAGAAAGCAGTCTTTCCCGCTCAGGCCCCTCACCAAGAACAAGGGCGTGGAATTCAAGTTCAGGTGACCGACGATGAACTTCTCCCAACGCTTGAACAAACAGATCGATTCGTTTTACCGGTGTCAGGCTCGCCACCAAACCCACCCATAGTGGCGCCGGGTTTTGCCGGAGGATTTCCGGAGTCTCCCCGCGGGGTCCGGGCAACTCTGTACCGTTAGGCACGACCTGAAATTTCTCTTCCGGTACCCTCTCACGGGCGGAGGCCCAACGGCGAATCTCCTCGCCATTGCAGACGATACCATCGTACCTGCGATTAACCCAAGGAAGAGCCAGGGAAAACAAGCTGTGGTACCAGGGCTTACTCTTTCCAAGCCCCATATCTCTGCGACTCGAGAGAAGGACGCAGGGGGGACGCCCGAACCGTAAAGTGGCAAGGTAAGCAACAAACACAGAATCCTCAAAAAAGGTTTGAAGAATATGAATCTGCGACTCTTGAATCAAACAACGCAGTTTTCGCACGACAGCAGGAAACCCCAGATCCAGAAAGCCGTTGTATCCCAGTACCGTCACAGGGCACGGCAACTCATTCGTCTCCATCCAGGGAGAGGAGTGAAGGCAGACAATCTGCGGTGCAAACCGTTCCTGATCGAGACGTTTGACGATCCCAAGCAGCTGCCTTTGTGTCCCGGCCGTGTCACAGCTGATGGTATCAATAAAAAAAGCGATGTTGATTCTCATGGCATTATCCAAGACCGTCTCTGTTATTCCGTATTACTGTCTTAACCAGGCAGGTCCATCGCTCAGGCACGCCCTGCAAGTCTCCGCAAAACCATCTTCACCAACCCGCCATAAGCCGGTTTTTGCAACGGCTTCAAACGAATGGACCTCAGGTAAAACGACAGAGCCCTCCAGAATTGAAGCCGGGAGAAATAGTTTCCTCTGTTGTTGCAGGTGTAGGATTGTGCCTGCCGCTGGACACCCTCAGACACGGCATCCGGGAAACGCGTCATGAAATTCTCCATGATCCAATCTGAACTGCGCATCCGTTCTTCGAGGTTCTTGGACATCTGCCCGGGATGTCCAACGCGATACACCAGCAAAGGTTCATCCACAAAATCAAATGTATATGCCGTAGAAAAGCGGAGCCAAAGATCCCAGTCGATCCCCATTTTAAGTCGCTCGTCAAACATACCGAGAGCATCAAAGCAGGCTCTTCGGACAATGGATGAGGAAAAGGGTACAAAATTATCCATAAAAAGCCATTCGGACACCCGCCCCCTCCGAGGTTGCAGGTATTTGTTTTTCAGGACAAGATTTACCTCCCGGTTATCTTCATCCACATAACGGGACCGGCTGAAGACAACGCCTACTTGAGAGTCTTGAAACAGCTCCATCTGTTTCTCAAGTTTGTCTTTTTCCCAGAAATCGTCCGCATCCAAAAAGGCCACGAATTCAGCCGAGCTGTTCGAGATACCGACATTCTTAGAGACGGTTTGCCCTTTGTTCTCCTGTTCAATATTGATAATCCGAGAATCATTACGGGCGAAATCCCGAATGATCTCTGCCGATCCATCGGTAGAGCCATCGTTGACAATCACAATTTCATCTGCAGGCAATGTCTGATCGAGACAGGACTGTATCGACCGGGCAACATACCGTTCATAGTTGTAGCATGTGATAACAACTGCAATCTTTTTCATAGTCCCTTCATCCCGGTCTCCAAAACTCCAGAGACTCGCATGGTGTCGGTACGGTCATGACCGCGAATGCTCGCTACCAACAGTGAAAGCGGCATGGATACATTCTCAGGCTGCTCTTTTGGGAGCAAGATAGTTTCTCATCCACAGTTCCAGCATCAACAGTATCCACAACTGGTGGGGAACCCGGAAGTCCTGGCGATGACCTTTCCCACGATAAAAAGTGTCCAGACATTGATCCAGCCCCGTTCTGTCCAGATAATTTTCCAGGTAGCAACCGGCCCCCAGACTGTCGAGGGTCAATTCCTTTAACCCCCCACCCAGCCAACTGGCAATCGGCGCACCAAATCCGATCTTCTCCCGATTCAGGATGGAGTCGGGGAGGAAAGGCTTCAGGGCCTTTTTCAGGATGGATTTGGTTTCATCTTTTTCCACTTTGAAGGTGGGAGGAACTTTTAAAGCAAACTCGACCAGCCGGTGATCCAGGAACGGGGCACGGCATTCGAGACTGTTGGCCATGGACGCCATATCCACCTTTTTAAGCAGGTCATCGGGCAGATAATAGTTCACATCATGCTCGAAGGCCTGGGAAAGCGGGTCCTGGCTTTCAAATTCCAACCAGCGATTGCGCTCATAGATGACGCCGGGAGCTTCAATTGGACTACCAAGCAGACGTTCGATCTGGTCCTGATGAAAAAAGGAACGCACCGCAAGCCAGTGTTGCCGCGCACCATCCTTGAGGCCTTTAGGGTAACTCCCCTCAAAAACCCCCTTTTTCAGTAATCGTAATGACAGGCGGTTCAGAACCTTGAAAGCTTTGGTAGCAAGCCGCCCTCCAGCCTGATATTTCTGGTCAAGATAGGAACCGTACCCGGCAAAGAGTTCGTCCCCACCGTCTCCTGTCAGGATGACTTTCAGGTGACGCCTTGCCTCCCGGGAGATCAGATAAGTTGGCAAGGCGGAGGAATCCGCGAAGGGCTCATCGTAGTAAGCCACAACGTCACTTAGAACCTCATGCATCTTATCAGGCACAAAAAGTTCCGTATGCTGTGTGCCGTACTGTTCTGCAACAATCCTGGCGAAGGGACGCTCATCCACCTCATCGGCAAATCCCACCGAAAAGGTCCTGACCGGCGTGTTGCAATTACGGGCCATAAACGCTGTTACGGCACTGGAATCGATCCCACCGGACAGAAATGAACCGATAGGAACATCGGAAACCAGCCTGATCTTCACGGCATCGTCAAAAAGCGCCTCAAACTCTTCACAAACGGCCTGCCGGTTTACAGACCAATTCACCGATAATTGCGGCGCCCAGTAAGACTTTAAAGTGAGCTTGCCCCGTTCCATCTTCAGGTAATGTGCTGGGGGAACTTTTTGCACCCCCTGAAAGATGCAGGAAGGTGACGGCACAAACATGCTGTTCAGATACAAGGACAGCGCATCTGGGTCGACCTTCCTGTCCACCGAAGGGACAGGCAACAAGGCCTTCAGTTCCGATGCCAGGAACAACTGCCCTTGAGTCTCGTGATACAGCAGAGGTTTTTCGCCCATCCGGTCGCGACCGGCTAATACGACATGTCGGGCACTGTCATAAATGACAGCTGCGAACATGCCGTTCAGGTAGCTGAAGACGTTTTCGCCGTACTCCTCATAGAGGTGAACAATAACTTCGGTGTCTGAACGTGTCCGGAACTGGTGCCCCTTGTTCCGTAATGCGGCTCTTAATTCAGGGAAATTATAGATTTCACCGTTCAAAACCACAGCAACGGACCGGTCTTCATTGTAAATCGGTTGTGACCCACCTTCGAGATCGATGATGCTCAGGCGGGTATGGCCAAGAAAGGCACCACCGAAATGAGTCAGATGCTCCTCGTCCGGCCCTCTGTATCGAAGGGTCTCCAGCATAGTGCGCCCAAGCTGAAGGGTTTCACTTTTCCGCTCCGGTGAGATGAGTTCCGCACCTTCTTTATCAATTATGCCGATCAGTCCACACATAGCCTCGGGTTCTCTTTTCTGTTCTCCTGACAGATGCCTGCCAGACGATCCGATCTCTGCCTCAGTCCTCGTCAGGAAAATGTAATTTCAGGGCAATGGCTGCAGTACGCAAAAGGCTATAACCGGTACTTCGCAAACCGTGGATTTCCGGAGCCGTAAGAAACGCCTTCATCTGGCATTTCAAGGATTTTCGAAAGCGCCTGCTGTTTGCATGATTCCGGGCCAGGCCGGCCCAGCATGACGCGATGTACCGGGTCAATCGCTTTCTTGCCTCAGCATGGTGTTCCGAGTCGCGAAGAAAAGTATACGCCCGAATCCCCTGCTCAAACATGCGGGACGAATGACTGCTCATGTTTCCGCCATGAAGCCGTCGTCTCATTCCAATCCGATTAATAATCCCGGTGGGTGTATGCCGCGCCAACCGGAAAAAGAAATGGAAATCCTCACAGGACTTCAGTGTGGGTTCAAATCCCTCCACGAGCTCCGTCATTCCCCGGCGTATCAGGAATGAGCTGGCAATGCCGAAGTTCTCTTGCGCCAGAATGGGGCAGGCGTTCGGGATTATCAACTCATCCTTCCCCTGCAACAGAGCAGACAATTGCGGACAGGTTGAAAAGTGGGTTTTTCCATGATCACCCGTCTCATCAAAATTCACGTAGTCTGAGAACACGAGTCCGACCTCAGGCAGTTTTTCGAGGAAATGGACCTGTTGCTCAATTCGGTCAGAGGGCAGTAGATCGTCCGCATCCAGAAAGGCCAGATAGGCTCCTTGCGCCTGTGCTATTCCTGTGTTTCGCGGGACGGCGCAACCCCCACTATTCTTTTGATAGATATACCGGACTCTGGGCTCATATTTTTTAATAATATCGGCCGTATTATCCGTCGATCCGTCATCCACGACGATGGTCTCAATATTTTCCCAGGTTTGCTGGAAGACACTCTCCAACGTTTCTTCCAGGTAATCCTGAGCGTTGTAAGCTGGGATAATAATGCTGACCAATGGTTTGTGCGCCATTTTCAAGCCCCTTCGTTCCCCTTGTAAAGCCCTTCAATCGTGTTTTTGATCTTCCTCAATCGAACGATAATGCTCTCGCCTAAAAAGCTGAGTAAAAGAAACTTGATGGACTGCCTGTTACACGCATAGGAGATTGATCTGACGAAAGATTTTCTGGCTGTACCAAGATCATAGCGATCAAAATGTGATTTTCCATCTTCGAACCAGAGCGCCATCTTCTGACGTCGGATTTCTTTCCGATATCTATCCTCCAGAGGCCATTTTTCAACCTTCTCCAGAACGGTGGCCAGTCCCTGAGTTTTTTCACTGACATTACGAGAGGTAATCCCGTCTTCCGTGTGCCGGTACAAATGAAAGGTCTCAGGGACAAATATAATGTCATGCTCTCGAGCAATCCTGAGCCACATCAGTTTGTCATCCGCATTCATGACATCCTCGCAAAACCCACCCGTATTCTGAAGCGCCGACTTCCTCGCAACAACACCCGAGGTGCCGATAAAATTTGAAAAAACAAGCCCTTTAAATGCAAGCGAGGCCTCAAGCAACCTGGCCTTTCCCGTAAGCGGTTGATACGGAATGGAATGGAGGGTGGTATACGGTGCAAGGAAATTCGAACGCACCACCCTTCCCTCCTCATCAACAACATGGAAATCGGTAAAAACCAGGCCACACTGAGGGTTCTCCTCCAACAACCCCAATGATAGAGACAACTTGCCCGGTAACATCACATCGTCTGAATCAAAAAGGGAGATATATTTGCCACGTGCTTTACGAATTCCGACATTTCTCGGTGTTGCAGGACCACCGCTGTGGGTTGTCGCGACATAAAATACATTGGGTTCAGGGCGGCTCTGAACCCGCTCTGCCGTTGCATCGGTGGAACCATCATCCACGACAACAACTTCAAAATCCTGCAGTTCCTGCTCAAAGATGCTGTCAAGGGTCTGATCAATAAACTTCTCAGCGTTAAAAGCCGGGATGACGACCGAGACCAGAGGGGCAGGACTGTGACTAATCGATGTTTTCAAAAAAACTCCTTCGTCGGGTCGGATCAATCAAAACATTCTTTTTCCTTCGTCATGACGACCGGCCAAATAATCAGATAAACAAGACAAAAAATGACATTGAACATAAAGGAGATAAAGTTCATTTCGTTTTTCTTAATTATTGTTAAAATTTTTCCAGACTTCCATTCACCTAAAAAAGAGTTCTGGATAATATCGACTCCATAGGGCAATACTTCATTTTGGATAAAAACAGCTGGTCCAAATTCATTATAGTTAAAATTATTCAGCCAATAAAAAACCAACGAGGATGTCAAAATAATTATAATTATTTGAAAAAATTCAAACTTAACGGGATAAAATTTTTGAGAATAAGAGGTTACCAGGAAAAATTCCGCCGCCTGAATCACAAGTGCAGAGTAAGCTGCCCCCTTGAGGCCATAATTGTAAATAAGAAAATACGCCAGAGTGATCTTTATAGGCGTTAAGACAATACGAATATTGCTCATATACTTGGTTTTTTTACTGTAAATGATCCCGAAATAAAGAAAAGAAACGCAAGCCCCGAGAACCGTGGTAAGGATCTCTACCCGTGCGATCTGACTGGCAAACCAGAATTCCGGTGGTGTCAGCATGGTAATAATCTGGGGTATGGTCACCGCCAGCATCAGTCCTGCAAAGACCATGATAAAAAGGTAGCGGCTGAACATCATTCCCATGGCCACGGGGGCCCAGGGCTTTTCCGCAATTTCAATACTTTTGGTCCGCCAGGCACGTCCAAAGGGAATCGTAATCAGAAGGTTCAAAAGCGGGGGAAACTTATAAGCCATTTCAAGGATGCCGACACCGTTGAGACTGATAAGCCCCCGGACCAGAAACCGCTCCGCTTGCCGACCTAAAAAAGCAACCATTTCTCCCGGAATCATGGGAAGCTGAAACGCCAGGATGTCGGTCGCAATTTTTCGATTAAAGCCAAACCCGTGTTCTCGGATAGCCACAAAATGGAACATGAAACTGGCAAGAGCAGCCGTCGCCAGAGAGGCGATAAAAACTCCGATAACACCAACCTTGAGGATAAGGATCAGCCAGATATTGAGCCCCAGACCGACAAATAACCGTACCAGGCCGATGGCCGAGAAAAGAACGGAGCGCTCCCGAATCACCAGAAAGGTCCCGGCACCGTGGCCGGCCACATCAACGACAAAGGTCAATAATGCCAAGCAAACATGCAGGGTATACCCCTCAGTTCCAATGATCCAATCACTGACAGGGGCGGCAAAAATAAACGGAAGGGCGATCAGAAGAAAGCCCAGCCCCCAGATCAGGCGAATCCCCGTGGCCAGGGAAACCGGCTTCAGTTCTTCGGGCTGTTCATGATAAATTCGCAGGATTGCTGTCTGAAAACCGCCCGAGAGAGGGATCATCAAAAGCCCCAGACTGGCCTCAATCATGGCGATGACGCCATACCCCTCGGTCTGGAAGATATGTGCATAAAACGGCAACATGAAGAAACCCGCGAGTTTCCCAAAAATAGTTGCCGCGCTGTAAATGGCTGTATGTCGAAAAATGGAACGGCTCAGTTTCATTGTAAAAAGCACCCTGGCACAATCTGCCGGATACGCATCTCAAAGCCCCTCGGGCTTCTCATGGTTTGTTCCTGTAACAGCCCGTCTTACTTGTGAGAAGCAAGTGCAGGGACATCAATAAAATTCATCGTGGCCCGATGGCTTTCGGCTAACTGATTGTAAACCTGGGTCACTTCATCGTGATCCTTGAGCAGCTCCTCCTGAGGAAGCTTGAACGCAAACACTTTGACCGAAGCTCCGAAGATGGTTGCGCAATTTTCAAGAACTGACGAAAAAAACGAGGCAACCCCCTCAGGCCGGTGTCCACCGATGGAAACGGTATACTCAAAAGGAGCGGAGAACTTCCTAACCGGGATATTCAGGTTCCGTACGATCTCCAGTTGCTCTCTCGATTCACGCGGATGTTGTACATAAATCAGCTTCTGATCCCGGAAATACTCTCGAACAAACGCCAACGCAGAAGCATAGTATCCCGATTCAACATAGAATTGGTCCACCAGCGGCTGGCCGACAAAGAACACCTCTTTCGAAGGGGGGACCTTGGACACAATGTCCTGGAGATAACGGTAAGAGTTTCTGATCAGCCGATCACCCTCTGCCAGCTCCAGGTCGTAGGAGGAGAAAAAGGTGATCGATGAAACGCCCCGGGTGTCCCAGTATATCCAGCGTGACTTTACCCACTCCTTGCACCGCTGCAACAGGCCCTGCTCTGGTGCGTCATCCGCTGTACAATTCCTCTGGTCGAGATGACGATCGTGGTTAATTCTCAGGGTATCTGTTCCGATATCAAGAACGACCAGATTCTGGAAGGAAAGGCGGTTGGCCAAGTGACGCATATGTCCGTCATAATCCCGACGGTAATTTCCAAGGACCAGCGTATCAACAACACCGATCCTTCGGGCGATCCGATTGATTCGCAGCCGATTGATCGCCTGCTCAACGAGGAGGAGCTTTTCCAGCAGATATTCCTTCAGGGTTTCCGGCCGGTTTTTCCCAAAGTCCCTGTGGGGAAACCGGTAGGGGAAACTGTGGTATTTTACGGACTCCCATTGGTCGGGATCGATAACGCAATCAAACTGGCTCCGTGTAAAATGGCCGGTATCGATGATTGCCAGATGCGGCTCCTTCAGATCCATCTGGTGAACCACCTCCAGAGCACTCAGCATCTGGTAAGGGGCGGTGATAAACAACATATTCATTGCAGCAGACCCTTCGATGAGGAAGACGGAAAGTCAGGCGACAGGATGGCGACATTGTCCCAACTGCTTTTCGCCTGAACCTGTGCCCAGGATTTCACTTGCCTCCTCAGTTCATCCCCCTGACGGAGGAACTCTTGCAAGGTATGACCGATAGCTTCAGCTTCTTCCGCGAGGTTCAAAGAATCAAAGGTCGTGGTAGGCAGGCTTGCCATGGCAATCAGCGCCTGCATTTTAAATGTTTTCGACGACAGGGGAATCACGGGGGTTCCCCCCCGCAAGGCGAATATCGAAGGGTGCCAGCGCCCACCGACATAGGCCTGTGCGTTCCCCAAGATATCCACCACCTGCTGAACCGGGGTGGTCAAACCGACCAGAGGGAGTCCCAACTCCCGGGCAACCGGACGAAACAGCGTCTGGTCTTTAATATCCGAAGCTGTCAGGACGACCTGACCATCGTAAGAATCACGAAGACTGTCCGCCAATCGCTTAAAGCCCTCAATGTAGTCCTGGACAGGGCCGTCGAAAGAGTAGATGGAAGAGCCTCCGATGCAGAGGTAGGGCTTGTCCGGATTGAATGCCGCTTGATCCGGCCATACATCAAAATAGGTCGATCGGTTTGCCAGAGGGGCCCACTGGGCCTTCTCTGCAGGTTCGAATAAAAAGGCGGTATCTGCCGCATAACGCCCCGGCCATCTGTCCTTGCACAGAGAAGCCGAGGTCTCGTCCCGATAGGTCACATCGTCCAGCAGCGGGTAGACGGCTGAGGCCATTTCATCAAGATCAGGGTGGCTGAAGTCGGTTGTATGATTGATCAGCGCTACCGGGGTTGAAAAACGTGTTTTGGCCAGATAGGCCAGGAAAAGCTCGGAACGGGGCAAGAGTCCATTGCCAACCATGCATCCATCCCCATGGATCAGCACCAGATCAGAAGACCTGACGGCATCGACCAGAGGGGCATAGGTATCGGAATCTTTCAGGACAAGATCGGCGCACTCTTCAAACTGGCTCAGGGTCCGGGGGATGCAGCCCTGCTCTTCCTGGTTTCCTGAGAGACCGTACAGTTTTTGCCAGAGTTTGGGGATGACCGGTGGCGTGACCAATCGGGCCCAATCCTTCAGTGACCGTTTCGGTGCTTCAGAGCAAATAGATTCATCGATGGGCTGGAAGAACCGACTCTCAGCCAGATCGTCCTCTGTAATGACGGCATGAAGAGTCCCGCCTTTCGCCTGAATCATTGATTTCAAGGCAATTGCTGCCGCACGATCGCCCCAATTTGGATTGCTGCTCGAATCGTTGATGAATAAGACTTTCACCGCTCCCCCCCGACGACACTCAAGGCAATACGTCTGACCCATTGATCCACTTGAACCAGCAAGACTCCCGGCGTCACCTCAAAAAGGGTTGAATAGCAGGACCCCATATTTTCCCCCAAGGGAGCAGTCGTCCAAGTCTCACCCTGGTTACGACTGAGCGAGAGATAAACAACGCCCTTTCCCGGGTAGGAGAATCTTTCGGCATCCGACTGTGCAGAAATCCGTGACCATCCCGCCGGGAAACGATGACCCCAGGTCAAAGCGATCCTCCCGTCTTTCAGAGTCAGAAGACAGGGATCACATCCCCGGTCCAGACCGGTGTAAACAGGGTCGCTCCAGCTCTTCCCGCCGTCCTCGCTCCAGCTCGCATACAGAGGAAAGTGGTGGCCGGTACGCATGACACAGAGAAGACGACCGTCCTGAAGTCGTGTCAGTGCCGGCTCGACAAAACCCTCACCTAAGGGGTCCCCTTCCCGAGGCGCTGCAATCGTGGCGAGATAGTCCCAACTGCGCCCTTGATCTCGGGACTCCAGAACAAGGCTTCGCATCATATACTTCACTTCTTTTCGTGAGGAATGATTCGGAGGGATCAGCCTGTCCTCAGAAAAGTTCCCATACATGGTCAGCAACCAACGACCGTCACCCATATCGACAATGGTCCGATAGACATAAAGACCGAACCACTCCCCGTCGGGACGTTTTTCACGGGGGCCGTCCGGGACATTCACCCGGACCTGGATTCTCCGAACCGTTTTCAGGTCATCTTGTGAGGTCCAGCCGTCCACCGAATAGATTCCCGGTTCTACCAGATGGACAGGGCCATCCAGAGCATAAAAAAGACCGGGCTTTGCCAGGACCGCCCTTTCCGGGGTTGCGGTCACGGAATCCAGT
The DNA here is from genome assembly GCA_028282145.1 of Thermodesulfobacteriota bacterium. Taxonomy (GTDB): domain Bacteria; phylum Desulfobacterota; class Desulfuromonadia; order Desulfuromonadales; family Geopsychrobacteraceae; genus JANQIN01. The sequence goes on from JANQIN010000105.1 coordinate 19,277, forward strand.
TCGGGAGTCTGGTTGTGCCGAAAGGTTTTCCCGCCATCGAGGCTCTGTATCCCGCCATGGAAATAAAGTGTGCCATCTGCGGCTTGAAAGCTTCGGATCCAACGTCCGTTGTCGAGAGCCACCCAGGGGGCATCCCCCGGAGCCAGGGACTCTTGGGGTATATGCGGCAAAGGTACAGACGGCTCTCTCGCGTAAAACCGAATACCCAGCGCTACCACCAGCACCAGAGCAGCAAGGATGAAAATTCGCCTGATCAAGGAAGATTCCCCTCCGGAACGGCCTCAATCAGACCGGCTTCAAACAACTGCCCCAGCATCGGAAGCAAACGGGCGGGTGGGATATCGAGCAAAGTGGACAACGCAATACTGTCTTTGGCTCCATCCGCATAAGCCAGAAGATTGAGCATGTCAATGACCCGTTTATGGGAATCCCTGGTGCCCACATCCGGGTACAGCCCGTATTTGCCAAGCTGCGGTTCTCCCAGGCAGGTTGTTCGAAAAGAGCGGTTGGCTTCAATGAGTTCGATACATTGCTTCAGTACCTCAAACCCTCCAGCGAGGCCTGTCGGGGTGACAAGCTCCAGGTTATCCAGAGAGGTGTGGTATTCAGGGTATTCTCGATATTTGGACCGCATGACCGATGCTATGGGGAGGTCCACGCCCGGCGCGCAATATTGACGCTCATCACTACCGCGGTCCAGAAAACTGTAGTTCTTGAATTCGGGATAATGGTTCTTTAGGACACAAAGAGCGGCGCGGTCGGCCAGGGTGTCCCCTGCCCTTGAGGGGACATAGGAAAAGGTTCGATCATCTCCAAGGCACGTCAGGTTAAACCCCGCCACCACTTTTTTTCGCAAATGCTCCAGGTTCCTGCTGAGATAGGTCAAAGCTCCGATGGTTTCCGGGATAAAAATAATCCGGTAACTGAACCGCCGCGGCCGAGAGGCCAGCCATTGCCCGAGTCCGGTCGCCACCATGGGGCCTGAGAGTTCGTTGTTGGCCATGGAGGGGTGGCAGATATAGGTGGACAAAAAGACCTCTTCGTCCGACTCCCCGGGGATCAGCACCTCGCCATAATTCAGAACTCCGTCTGCCAGTGTGCTGTCCACAACGACACGGTAGTTCCCCTCGGGGAGAGATTCCCGCTGTCGATGGCTGAGGCAAAAACCCCAGCGTTCCCGGTAATAGGAGGTGATGTAGGGGATGGCGTCCGGCTGCTCCGGAAGAGAATAGAGATGGTTCTGGAGCTCCTCCAGTGACAGTTCCTGATCGACCGGTGTCGAATATCCCACCAAGTGAAGGTTGTTTTCCTGAAAATCGATGATTCTTCGTCCTTCCGGATCCAAGACATACGCATCCCGGACAGACCATTCCCTGGGGACGGTCCAGTCAAAGACCTCCGTACCGGAGGGGACTTCATGAACCTGCAGCGGCAGGTATCGGCTCAACTCTGACAGGGTTTCCCGAACGCCGGGTCCTGTCAGGCTGCGGCAGATGGGGAACAACCGGGTCATCAGCCGATGCAGTTCTTTTCCGACCTGGGAAAAATCGATTGTAATGTCCGGTTTCATCTCCATCTCTCTCGTCAGATCTTCCCGCTACGGCAATCTTCCTGAGCCTTCTTGTAGTCATCATGCTGGCCGATATCCAACCAGTATTCCAATATGGGGAAGCTGACGACCTTCTCTCCCTCCTGCAACAGTTTTTCGATCAGATCCGTCATATCGAAGCGTTCCCCTTCGGGGATACGATCGTAGGCTTCCGGTGCCAGCAGATAGATGCCTGCATTGATGAAGAAGTCCATCGCGGGTTTCTCCTGAAGCTCGGTGATCTGAACGTCTTCACATTTCACCACGCCATAGGGCACCTTGATTTCATACTTTCGAACCCCGACCGTCATCAGCGCCTTGTTGGCCTGATGGAATTTGTACATCTCCTCAAAAGAGACTCCGGTCAGGATATCACCGTTCAGAACGACGAAAGGCTTCTCGGGACGGGGGAACAGCCGCAATCCGCCTGCGGTTCCCATAGGATGATCTTCCTGACTGTAATCTACCTGGACCCCGAACTTTTCGCCATCGCCGAAATGGCCGGTAATGTGCTCCGGAAGGTAGTGGGTCGTCATATGAACATTGGATACCCCTGCTTTTTTGAGACGGTCGACGGTTCGCTCAAGGAGGGGTTTGTCGCCAACCGGGAGCATCGGTTTGGGGACCTGCTCTGTCAGAGGCATCAGGCGTTTTCCAAACCCACCGGCCATGATAACGGCTGACATATCAAGGGCGCTGTCATGCGCCAGTTCACGTCTCAGGAGAAAATCCCGCAGTTCATTTCTTTCGTCGACAACCGGAAGCTGATTAATGTCGGCGTCCATCATGATTTTCAGGGCATCCTGATCAGAAATCGGATGGTCCACAGTCATTGGGTCCCGGGTGGCAATCTGGCCACAAGGCGCGTCCAATGAAATGCTTCGTAACACCGCACGACGGATATCGCCATCGGTCAGCAGAGCCTCCAGCGTTCTATCCTCCCGACAAACCGCGAGAGCGCCTGTGCCAACGTCGTCAAGTTGCTGTATAGCTGTCTGAATCGATGTTTCCGGCTGAATAATCAACCGATCCAGCCACCACCTTTTGATCTCCGATTCCTGAGCTTCTGCAATCAGGTTCTTCCGCAGCAGTAGATCGACCAGTCGGCCGTCATCATCCAGAACCGGGAGCTGATCAATCTGCTTCTGACGCATCTGTTTCAACGCATCCAGGGGGGCGACCCCCTGTCTGACAAAGAACGGTTCACGGTTCACGATCTGGCAGCAAGAACCGTGCAGGTCAGGCCCCGCAAGCAGGCCCCGCCGGATATCGCCGTCACAGATCATGCCGATAAGACTGTTATCGGGCAAACAAACGGCCAGTGCCCCTGTGCCCGCCTTATCCAGCTGAGCCAAGGCCTCAGCAATAGTCGCTTCGGGTGCGACAATCACTTCCGACAAGTACTGATTTTTGGCAGCGTCCATCCTCCGGCTCCTTATTCGCTTTCCGGAAGGTTCCAGTGGCTCCTTGCGACCTTGCCACTGTTCGGGTCCATAACCGCGACGGTCGTTGAACCATAAGCATTGTTGGCAGCGACGCCGACCTTTTCCAGTTGATCCAGTTCAAAAGTGTCGGCATCGAACACATATTGCCAACGATGGAACGGCCGATCGATATCAAAATTATCGTAATGATAGGTTCCGATTCGAGTTTTCAGCGCCAACCAGGGTTGAGGGCCAAAGGTGGGTGTCGGGGATTCCACAATCATCGCCACGGTTTTGTCATCAATGCGATCCAGGCTGATATCAAGTTCACAAGGAGGTTGTACCGGTAACTGCAAAGCTTCACGCATGGCATCGACGGCATTGGTATAGCGGAACGGAACGTCGGGGAATTCGACCGCAACATCATGCAGCAAACCCCGGACTTGGTCGACGTCCGGTGCCATGTCGCGGAAATCATGGTTGGTCACCGACAGCACCACCGGCTTTCCTGCTCGAGCCTCTTCGAAAGCGCGCCGTACCTCGGTCCGATCAATCAGACGGTAGCGGGTTCCGACGTTGAGGCACCGTGCAATCCACCGGCGGCAATCTCCGGGGGTCTGATAATCGTCAGCCGAAGGATGATAGGGTTCCCAGGACTGGGGTGCCCTTCGCCAATCCCCATAACGACCTTGTGCCAGCCCGAATTGAGCCTTGTCGTCTTCATCCTGCGGCATCGCCTGGCTGGCAAAGTCGAAAGGAATAAACTGTTCGAGAAACCAGTGGCTGTCGGGCCTGATCACATGAAACCCCGGGCGATGGGCAGCGGGGAACCATCCTCGATCAATCACCCGTCGACACAGGATTTCATTGAGGCTGTCGGAGTTGGCCCACCAGTGGGTGGCACAGCGGTGTGCCTCATTCCGAAAGTTGTGCGGATGGAAGTGAAAATAGGTCCGATCCTGGGGGGAGCCGGTTTCGCGCATCATCATCTGGAAGTGGTCCAGCACATTCAGATAACCCAGATCACGCCGTCGGGGGTTATCTCTATATCCGATATGGTCGACACAGAACCAGCTGTACACCCAACCGCCGCCGAAGGAATCGGCCTGTTGTTGTCTGAACTCGGGGGACATGATTCGATGCAGCATGTCGTCCACTTTGTCCCAGGTGTCGTTATATTCGAGGAGGTGTGGGTCCACCACCTTCTTTACCGCTTCTTCGATCCCCCCCAGATCCACCTCACCGGCCTGAAGCTTTCGCAACAGGGCCGTACTCGGCTCCAGCTCCAGACCGAAGATCGCTTTCAACCGTTCAAATGTTGCCGACACGGACTCGTAAAGGGGGCCTTCGGTGTCAATACAATGAACGACCTGGACCGTCGATGGCATATCAGACTCCTTCCTAACTCCGAACCAAGTCGCCTCAGGCCAGGTCGGACCAGGCCAGGACCTGATCCTCTTCCACCGGTTTGGCCAAGGTCCGTCCAAGAACATACGCAAGTTCAGTCGGGGCGATCCCTGTCCCGGGACGTTTGGCAGTCAGATCTTCTTCGCGAAGGACATGCCCAACGGGAAGAGAAGATTGGACCACTAAGCTGCGACGGAATTTTTTACGCTTTTCCACTTCGGCCGGTGAAATTATCCTGGCGGTCTTCCCAAGAGCGGTATAGACGTTCGTCCCATCCTGGCAGATCACCCGCAGTTCTTCCGGATCGGCAGAGATGGCATGATCCCAACCTTCCATATCCTTATCGAGGGTAAAATGCTTCTCAACCAGACAGGCTCCCAGGGCGATAGATGCCAAGGGGATAGCGGTTCCAAGCGAGTGGTCACTAAAGCCGACAGGGCAACCGAAAGCATCCTGCAACATCCCGATGTTCCGGAGATGGATCGTGTCGAACTCCGGAGGGTAGATGGAGATACAATGAAGCAACACAATCTCATCGTTCCCTTCGGACTTGACCGCTTCGACCGCCTGCTCAATTTCCGCCAGGGTTGCCATTCCGGTGGAAATCACCAGCGGCTTTTTCTTTCGGGCAACGTATTTCAGAAACGGCAGGTTGACGATATCCATGGATGCGATCTTAAAGAAGGGGACATCCAGTCCTTCCAGAAGGTCCACCTCTTCCGGCGAAAACGGGGAAGAGCAGAAGACCACACCTTTCTCTCGGCAATAGTCACTTGCCTCCCGGTGCTGCTCCTCAGTGAACTGATACGCCTTCACCATTTCCTTCAGGGACCCGAAATGCTTCTTCTTGTCCGAGTACTCGGTATTACGGTCGTATTCTTCCTTTGCAATCAGGGACTTATCCGTCCAGGACTGGAACTTGACCGCATGTGCTCCGGCCTCAGCGGCAGCGTCAATCAGTTGCCGACAAAGGTTCATGTCGCCGTTATGGTTTGAACCGATTTCAGCAATGATATAGGGAGGGTGCCCCTGCCCTACTTCCACCGAGCCAAGTTTCACCGTTTTCATAGTTTATCCTTTACTTGTTACACCAGAGATATTGGAGCTTTGGGTGCGCAACAGTGGCCCACCACACCATCGGAAGATCAAGCTTGTTTAATTCCTCTGTATAGATCTGCAACCGTTCGGGATCACGGACAATGTCCCGTTCGAACCGTTCCACATCCTGAACTGAATGAGCGAGAATCGTTTCCCGTTCCGGATCTGCATCATCCTTGCGGGAGATAAGGACTCGCCGGAAATGAGCCATGACACGCCCGCAGTCCAGTTTGATTCGAGCCGGGTCGAATGGACCCTGAATCTGTGTCATGTTGGCGCCATACTGGCGATAATCCATTCGGGGGGTTACGTCGAACCCTATTTTAGCGCCAAAAAGCCAGGCCCGTGTCGCCAGATACCAGTCAACGATTTCAACCTGCTCCGGGACAGGAAGGCACCGTGAAAGCAGCCGGGCATGCCAGCAGGTATTGGACAGTCCGAAGACATTCCATCGCGGCAACAACGCCTCAGGAGAATCATCCGCTTGCAACGTGACCGTCTTTCCCAGATCGCCGCCGACAGCGTCGACCAGCCTTAGACCACAGCCTGCCATCTCATATTCCTGCAGCAGATACCGGGCCGCCGACACACGCTCCTGATGAAGAATATCATCACTGTCCACCAGAACGAGGAAGTCGTTGGCGGCACAAGCCGGTGCGAGTAGTTTCTGGCGCATCGTTCCTGGAGAGTCCCCGGCTTCACCATGAATCCAGATCACCCTTTTCGGACAGCCTCCCATGGCGGCGACGGCCTCTTCTTCGGAAAGTCCATCAAGAGCAATCCAGGTGTCGAACTCCTGATCGGTCTGCCCCTCAACAGATTGAAACCATTCACCGAGAAAAGGTTCCACTCCCGGATAAAAGGTCGTTGCCAGCGCGGTCCCGGAGGCGGAAACTGACATCGCTCGTCACTCCTCTAGCTCGGCGCTGGCTTTTTGGTTCATCAACGCAGCAGTCAACTGCCAATCCTCTTCGGTATCGATATCCATACCGTGACGCCAGTCAATCTCCCATCCGGTACGCCCTTCCACATGAAAAGTCCCTTCCTGCCGCAACACCTCCGCCCGCCCCCACCAGACAGCCCCCGTCGGGCAATACAGTTCCGGAAGATCCTGGCTGCGAGCCGTCATCGCTTCAGGAAAAAGCGGAGCCAGTGTGAAATCCTCTTCCTGTCGGAAAGCCCACCAGGGGTTCTGCCATCCATACCGGGTGACAGAGATTTGGGAATCAGGGGACGTCGTCTCATATTGCCGCCAACTGGACCGGATATCTTCGGCATCACGCAGAGGACAGTTAGCCATCAATTGACAAACATGCGCCACCGACCGTGCATCGGGATCGACCCGTTTCAACATATCCACCGTCGCAACCGAGACGGGGGAGATATCGTCCGCAAGACCAGGGTCTCGCAAAAAAGGGACCTCCGCACCAGACTTTGAGGCGACATCCGCAATCTCCTCACAGTCTGTACTGATCAGTACCCGGTCGAAAATTCCACTCTCCAGGGCCGCTTCGATCGTATAGGCAATTAAAGGTCTGCCGTTCATCGGACGAATGTTTTTCCGCGGTACCCGTTTCGACCCACCTCGGGCAGG
>JANQIN010000110.1 GCA_028282145.1 Thermodesulfobacteriota bacterium
TTGTAATATCCCTGCATCACATTGGGCCCCCGGACCACGATCTCCCCTTCTCCGTCGGCATTGGGGTTGTCGATTCGGACTTCAACTCCTTTCATCGGCAGGCCGACCGTTCCCAGCTTCCTATGGCCGGGATATTCGTTGGAAATCAGCGGCGATGTCTCGGTAATTCCGTACCCCTGATAGATCTCGATCCCCAGGTTGCCGAATCCTTCGGCAATTTCCGGATCGAGAGCCGCCCCGCCGCTGGCGAAGATGGTCCCGTCTCCCAACGACTTCTGTACCTTGCGGGCAATCATCTTGCGGGTGGCGTTAAAGCGGTTGAGGACACGGGAAACCGCCTTGTCGTTGATCTTCTTTTCGATGCGACCGTAGATCATCCGGTAGAGGGCGGGGACGCCGAGCAGAAATGTCGGCCGGACCTCAGCCAGATTGTCCCCGACCTTCTTCAGCGACTCGGCAAAAGAGATGGTTCCCCCCAGGGACAAGGGCAGGATAATGCCGAGTACCTGTTCAAAGACATGGTTGATCGGCAAAAAGGACAGGGTGGTGGTTTTGTCGGTCAGTCCGAAGCTGGCCGCGCCGGCCCGCGCGGTGTAGACCACATTCTGGTGGCTGAGCATCGCACCTTTCGAACGACCGGTGGTGCCGGAGGTGTAGAGGATCACCGCCGTGTCATCCTGCTCACGCTTGAACGGAGTCGTTTCTTTCTCTTCCAGAAATTCCAAATAAGGGATGATCCCCCCTTTCTCCCGAAAGGAGCGTCGGAGAGCGTTCATCGCCCGCAGCAGGTCCTGCAGGCGGCTCTTCTTTTTCTTCTTCTCGGCCTCACCGATCAACAGCTGGTGCACCCGGACAAAACGCTCTTCCAACCGAACGATGGTTTCCTCCGGCAGTTCATGGGATTGCAGCAGCGCCTGCCATTCGTTCAAAAGCTCTCCAATAGCCACCGAAGCCTCGTGGAGAGAGCCACTGGGCGATTCGGGATCCATCAGAATGATCGCCTCCAGCCCGGGAAGATCGTCCCGGATGTCCCGGATGGTTTCAACGAAGCCTTCGGAGGTAAAGAGGAAGCGAGCCTGACAATCGCCAAGGATATGGCGCAACTCCGCCATCTTCAACTCCTTGTCGATAGGCACCACCACGCCCCCGGCTTTGAGAATCCCCATATAGGAGACAACCCAGCGACAGCTGCCGCCGCCGAGGATTGCCGCATTTTCTCCGGGCTTGAAACCACTTTTCTTCAGGGCGGCAGCGATGTGATCCGATTCGGCCCACAGCCGATCGTAGGACATCTCTCGCCATTGGTCGTTGATCTTTTCACGCAGGGCGGCTTTATCCGGGTATTTCTGCCAGCTTTGCTCCAACGCATGAATGATGGTGTCCATCAGGTCTCCGCAAAAAGTCCTCAAACCTTGGAATTCGTGTAAAATCGCAGCATAGCTACTCGAAACGGCCCATACAACCCTCTAAGATCAGATGTAACACATGACAGGTTCGATGCCCAGATTCCGCACCCTGCGTCCCTTCTTTTTTTCCGGCCTGCTGGACGATCCGATCCTCTGGGTACAGAACCGATCTACCGGTAAGGCGGTCCTTTTCGACTGTGGCCAGCTGCACCACTTGTCCAAACGGCTGCTGATGGCGCTGGAGGCCGTTTTTATCAGCCACACCCATATGGATCACCTGATGGGGATCGACGGGCTGTTCCGCCATCTTCATGCCTTGCCGCGGACCCTGCATCTGTTCGGCCCACCAGGCCTAGCGGACAAGATTGACCACAAACTGAAAGGGTACAGCTGGAACCTGGCCGAACCGTTCTGGGCCACCTTTTCCGTGGTTGAGGTGGGAGAGGAAAAGGTCGTTCAGACCGACTTCCCCGGCCCGGAAGGGTTCGACCGAAAACCACCGTATGAAGTGTCGACCGAGGGGGACCGGATCTACAGCAACGCGCAACTGGAAGTCCGTGCCCGGCTGTGCGAACACCGGATTCCCTCCCTCATTTTCCGTCTGGATGAAAAACCGCTTTTCCTGATCGACCCCCTGCTCCATCGGAAAGGAGAACCCGATGAGCCGACCTGGCAGAACCCGGAGGCGCTGTATCGGTTCATTCAACAGCAAGGGGCACCGGCCGGCCTGGGCTATATCAGTGACATCGCCTGGAACGACATCAACCGACGACAGATCGGGGCGCTCATGCCCGGCATCCGCCTCCTGGTCTGTGAATGCACCTTCCGTGCGGACGATATGGAAAAAGCCCGGCAGTCGGCCCACCTCTGCACAACCGACATGAATGAGCTGGTCGGGCTGTTGCAACCGGAGGCTGTCCTGCCGATGCACATGTCGAAAAGGTATCGCGATCACGGCGAAAACCTCTACCGGGAACTGCAGTTTCCGCCCGGCACCGAACTGATCCGCATCCCGCAGTTCCTCACCCCGTCTCCTATCGGGATGAATGATTTTTCATAATGTTTTCGGACTCTTAACCGTTGCTCAATCCTCCGCCTGTGATAGGCTTGGATCTTAATGAAAGCAAGGAGGATTTATCCCATGCGTACTCTCGTTGGTGTCGTTCTGTCCGTTGTCTTCAGTCTTTTTTTAAACCAGCCCCTTCTGGCCGAAGAGGCCGGGAAAAAGCCGGTGATCGTGGCCTCGACCACCCAGATCGCCGACTTTGCCCGACAGATTGTTGGAGACCGGGCCATCGTTAAATCGATCATGGCGCCGGGGGCCGATCCACACGTCTATCAACCGACCCCCGACGATGTCCAGATGGTCCTCGGTGCCGACCTCTGCCTGGAAAACGGTATGCACCTGGAAGGCAAAAGCTGGATGGCCACCCTGGCCAAGGACGCCGGAAAGCCGTTGATCACGACCACCAAAGGCATTCAACCGTTGATGATCGATGAGGAGGGGGAATCGATTGAGGACCCCCATGCCTGGTTCGCCCCGTCCAATGTGGCGATCTATGTCAGCAATATCGTCAAGGCGGTGAACCGGATGGATCCGGCCAACGCCGAAGAGTATGAGGCACGGGCCAAACTGTTCCTGCAACAGCTGCGTGTACTGGACGCCTGGATCAAACAGCAGGTCAACCGGATTCCGCCCGAACGGCGCATCCTGGTCACCACCCACGACGCTTTTAACTACTTCTGCCGTACCTACCGGTTTAACGCCGCCAATAATTATCTGACCATCGCACCGGTCGGCTGGTCTACCGGCGCCGAGGTCGGCGGCGGGATGACTCCCGAGCGTCGTCGTCTGGTTGTGGAATCGATTAAAAAGTCCGGTGCCCCGGCCATCTTTGTCGAGACCTCGGTCAACCCCAAGCAGATCCGGCAGATCGCCAAGGATACCGGCGTGAAAATCGGCGGTGAGCTCTATTCCGACTCCATGGGGGAAACGGGAACCGCCGGTGAGACCTACGTTGGAATGATGCGGGAGAACGTCCTGTTGATCGTCAACGCCTTGAAGTAACGGAGCCCCTAGATGCGTTTTACGCTGACCCTCCTGGCCTGGATTGTCATGGTCGGTGGTTTGAGCCTCTACATGAGCGGGCGTGAAACCGCTACCGCCATCGAGAGGGCTCCGGTGTCGGCAACAACGGCTGTCGGCAGTTACGATGTCGAACTGACCACGACCTTTTCGGTGGAACAAGATCCTTTTGCCTTACAGTTGGACGATTCGGGCTCGGATGCCCTGACTGTCCGCCTGAACGGGACGGCATTGGCGCTCACCAGTGGTACTCTGTCCCGCGGCCAGGTACTACGCATCGAAGCGATCCCAGGTGTGGTCGACGGTTCCAACGAACTCTATGTGGAAGCCAGCCCTCCGGTGGAGGAAGCCGGTCTGGACCAGGGGATCCGAGTGCGCGTGCTGCACGACAAGCAGATCCTGGTCGACCAGACCCTCTGGGGAGAACAGGGGGCTCTGGTTTCGGGCTCCGTCGCGTTCTCTTCTGTGTTTGAAGAGGAGGACGACCATGACCATTAATTCCTCCAACAGAAACGCGATCGAAGTCGAACACCTTACGGTCAGTTACCACTCCCGCCCTGCCCTGCTGGACGTCTCGATCACTATCGAGCGGGATCAGCTGGTCGGGGTCATCGGACCCAACGGTGCCGGTAAATCAACCTTTATCAAGGCAATCCTCGGCTTTATTCATCCCGATATCGGCACCGTACGGATCAACGGCCAGGATGCCCAGAAAGCAAAGGGGCAGGTGGCCTACGTCCCGCAGCGGGGCGCGGTGGACTGGGACTTCCCGATCACGGTGGAAGAGGTCGCGTTGATGGGGCGTTATCAGAAGATTCCCTGGTACCGCAATCCGCGAAAGGCCGACAGAGAGGCGGCCAGAGAAGCCCTGGAGATGGTCCGAATGGCCGACTATGCCGACCGTCAGATTGGCCAGCTTTCCGGCGGGCAGCAACAACGGGTCTTTATGGCCCGGGCACTGGCCCAGGGGAACGACATCCTGTTGCTGGACGAGCCGTTTGCCGGGGTCGACGCTGCCACAGAACGGGCGATTCTGGAGGTATTGGAACGGGCCAAGGCCGCCGGAAAAACTCTGGTGGTGGTCCATCACGACCTGGCCACCGCCGCCGAATACTTCGACAAGCTGATTCTGATCAAACAGCGCCTCTTCGCCTACGGTCCACCGTCCGCCGTGTTGCAGGAAGACCTGCTGAGCGAAGTCTATGAAGGCCGCCTGCGTGTTTTTACCGATGTTCTGAAGAAGGAGAGTGCCTGATGTTCGAGCTCTTGATCGCGCCTCTCCAGGAAACCTACTTTCAGAAAGCGTTGCTCGGCGGCAGCATGGTGGCCATCGTCGGTGGTGTGGTCGGCTGCCTGGTGGTATTGCGGCGCATGGCGTTTCTGGGGGACGCCCTGGCCCACGCCATGATTGCCGGTGTCGCCGGTGGCTATCTGGTCATGAAGATGCTGTTCGGCTACGAGGCCCATGCTCCCGGCATGCTTCTCGGCTCGCTGATTGCCGCCATTGCCACCGTGGCCCTGATCAGCTTTGTGTCACG
>JANQIN010000165.1 GCA_028282145.1 Thermodesulfobacteriota bacterium
CTCTTCCTGGGCACTTTCCGGGAACATCACCAGATCTCTACCGGCCATCACCCGCGTCACATCGGTGGCCTGGTGGTTTTGTCCCACATACCGGAAATGGCGGATATCGCGGCCGGCTCTGATCACGCCCTGCTGGGTCATACGTACCTGAAAATCGACGATATCTCTGCCGGCAACGATTCGATTCGAAAAGAGATTGTTCCGGTAAACGTCACTGGAATGGGTTTCGGTAAAGGTCGGGCTGGTCAGACTGTTGATAACCGTCTGGGAAACGGTCTGCAGCCCATAGAAGGACCCAGGGTCCTGGTCGTTCATGCTGATGGCCGCATCTTCACCGATCCCGATGATATCCCGTCCCGCCTCGAGAGAAAGAAAACCCTGTTCTCCCGGTGCCATGGCAAACCCTCTGGCAAACCGGACATCCCGCCCTGCCTCAAGAACAACGGTTGCCGGGAAGAGCCCTTTCAGGGGCACAAATCCGTTGGCACCGGGGAAAGAACCGCTCAGGTTGTTGTCGATCACCAGATCCCCGGATACTGCCGCCAGAGTTGCGGCGGATGCAGACGCGTAGGTCAGGTTCCAGGTATAGGTGTTGTCGGTATCGAAAAGCATGGGCACATTGGTCAGATAATCCAGTTGGATGTCTCCCTGGGCGATGACGACCGCGTCTTCCGAACCCAGTCCGACACCTCCGGAGAAATCAGCCAGTGTCGTCAACCTGCTGGTCCCTTTTTCGGTCTGGAACCGACCGTTGAGACCTCTCAAAGCGGCCAGGGTCAGATCCCCCTCACCAAAGGTCCCGGCCTGAAGATTCGTGACATCCTCTCCGACGGTCATCGACACACTGCCATCTCCCATAGTGGCAATCCCGTGTGTCCGGTAGGACAACGAATAGGGACCGGTAATGGGATTCTGACCTTTCATAAGATCAATGCTGAGGAGATAATCGGCCCCATAAACACCGGTATTCCCCGACTCGGTGTAGTGGGCCTTTCCCCAGTAATCCGGAGCCAGAACGCCGGTGATGCGGCCTGCAACGTCGAGGCGGATATCCCCACCACCCGAGTGATCGGCAAAATTGGTTTTGCTGATTGCGGAGCCGCCGTTGAACAAGCCCACCGTCCGGATAGCACCGTTGCCAAGAGAGAGGTCCCCTCCGATTTGCCCGTGGATATCCCCGCTATGCGACTGGACGGCACTGTTGGTATTGAGGACAAGGTCGTTGCCGGAGGCCAGAGAAACCTTCCCGTGCCAGGTATCCACCAGGGCGTTCTGTTGAAGAACGATATCCCCGGTCCCGCTACGGGTCTGCATTCTGTCCGCCGAATTGAGATCCGCTCCGGCAACAAGAGCCATGTCCCACCGACCATCGGTCTGGTCTTTGATTTCGTCCTGAACCCGGACATTGCCGGCGGCTCTTACGCTGAGGACACCGGCCGGGAGGGCCACGTTTGAAAAGAAGGGGTTACTCCCAAAGCGAACGACCTCTACCGGCCCCACTCCGCCGATGTTCTGAATTCCGAAATTGAACATCGTACGATTACCGGTCAGGGTGATGTCGCCGGTACTTTGCACATCAAACCCCATCCGCCATTCATCCGGTGTAAAGGTCCATCCGGCGATATTCAGGTTGGAGATCTGAGTCTGCCCCTGGGACGTCCAGGTGTTGATATTGGCGGCATTGACCGCGCTTGTCTGATAGGTTGTCCAACCCGTTCCCTGAACATGAGAAGCGCCAATGACATTCCCCTGCAGGTTCATCTGTATCCCCGCGGAGCCCCCCCACCGGGCCTGCAGGTCCAAGATCCCCCCTTGCGTCGTCCCGGTAAGATCGACGGCAGAACCGGATACCAGGTTCAGTTGGCCGTCGCGTGCCGAGAGAGCGACGGTTCCCCCCTGCCCTGTAGCTCCCCGGGCAGAAATCGAACCGGTCCCTGTCAAGGTCAGATCCTGACCGGCAAAGAGTTCAACCTGCCCCCCATCGGCAGCTCCGTTGGCATTCAGGACCCCGGCTATGTCGATTGATCCCGAATCGGCGGCCCTCCGAATCAGGCTGGCCTGTATTTCCTGACCTGCGGCAAGGCTGATCCCCCCGTTACGTGTCCGGGGATCGATCAGGTGGGAAAAACCGCCATCTTTGAGTACCGTACTCAGAGTCGACAATTCCCCCTGGCTCAAATCGGCAGTATCCAGGGTAAAAGAACCGCCCTGCCCCCCATTGGCCTGCCCCAGCAGTGCTCCTGCAATCTCTGCTTTTTGAACGGGGCTGCTGATTTCAATGGTCCCGGCATCTCCCTGAATCCCGGCGGAAACGTCAATGACGGAACCGGCTGCGGTTTTCACAGTGCCCGTTTTGGAAGTCAAACGGATCTCACCACCCGCGAAGTTGTCGTTGCCTCGGGCCAGAAGGCGCCCGTTGGTCCCAACAGTCACCCCCCCTTCAGCAACGACATCGATCAAACCGCCGGTGTTATTGAGGGTGCCATCCAGGTCTACGGTTCCTGCCTCCAGGGTGAGGATCCCACCGGCCTCCCCGACCACCGGCACTGCGCCGGCCCCGTTTACCCGTAAGTTGTGCGTACTGGAGGCGGCCAAAACAAAGTCGGCCATCTGATAGTCGTCTTTGGCATCGCGAACACCCATGACGTTCACCACACCGTTGATCTCCAGGTCCCCGTTGCTGCGGAAGCTTCCCTGACCCAGGACCCTCAGGTCGGTCCCCGGACCGGTTCCGAGAGAAACTGTCTTGAATCCTTCGGTCACAAGATTCCCGGACGTGATTTCGATGGTATTCGCGTCGAATGCCAGCTTTTCACCACCGGGGGTCCCGCTCCCAACGGCGGCCGTCGAACCGGTATCGTTACCGAGGCGGATGGTGTTGGCTGAAAAGGTGATCTCCGCCGTATTACTGCTGAGAATCTTCGGTGTGTTGAACTGAAGAGTCTCAAACCCGGTGATTGTTGCCGGATTACGGATTTCCCGAATATCGATCAGGCCGGTTCCGGAAACGGTCAGAGTTTCAAACTCCGGCAACATCCCCTGAAGCAGCTGTTCGACAAAGAGACCGGATTCCGGACCGATACGTTCCCCAAAGATCACCTTCTGCGCGACCAGATTCAGCGCACTATTCTGGATGTTCAGGCTATCAGCATCCTGCAGATGGAAGTTGTTGGTTCCCAGGGTCAGGCTGTCACTGGACTCAACCCTGGCTCCGGCTTCGATGATGACTTCGCTATCGGTATTGCCGGGATCGGTAAAGAAACCGACCTCACCCTCGCCACGCGTGGAATTGGCCTCAATCCGAGAACCGTTGACCAACCGGATGGTTTTTTGGGCCCCCAGGAAGACCTTCTCGGCCGACAGGGAGCTGTTGGCCTCCATAATGACGTTGGATGCGGTGACATTCCGGTTTTCGTCCATCCCGATAAACATCTGGCCGAACCCGGAACCGGACAAGCTGTCTCCATCGAGGGTGATTCCGGTTGAGGGGGTTCCGCCGACATTTTCCACAATGCGAATCAGATCGGTTCCGGGAAGAAGGAGTCGCCCTCCGACACCGCCATTAAGCACGTCGGCATGCGCCTGCACGACACCGGCGAGAGAAACGGATTCTCCTTCCAATGTCAGGAACCCGCCATCAGGGGTGTTGGCGAGTTTCACGGCGAACTCCCCTTCGGTACCGACGATCGAACGATTACGCACGTAATAAGCGGTTGTGACAGGATTTTCTATCGAGGTGCCATTGTAGGTTCGATACCCGCCAACGATAGGATATCCCATGGCAGTTCGTTGATGGGTTTCCGGGGAATAGACCCCATCTGTGGGGAAAAGCACCAGAGCGTCCGGGTTGAGCACGGCATATTCCTCGGGCACGATGGAATACAGGCCCGTTTCAACACCCGGAATGCCGCTTAACCAGATCGCCTCTCCCGGGAGCTTCAGGTCGTTCTCCCGGGATGGGATCACGACAATACCACCCTTCAGCGGATCAATGGTCCCTTTGAGGCTGGGTTGAAACTGGTAACCGACCAGATGCCCCCCTCCGGAGATATCGACAACCGCCTCACCTTTAGCGCCGAAGGCCTCCCGGATATCGACTGTTTTTCCGGTCAGTCGCACCCCTTTTTCCGGTGCAGATTCAATCTCTTCCCGATCGGTTAGGCCTACGGTTGTATAAAAGCCCGTGGCTTGGTCCAGAACCTTCGACCGAAACCAGGCTTCATTTTCTACCGCACCATAGAATTGCAGCCCCTGGCCGGCGACTGACGTCAGGCTCCCGCTTTCCAGCGTCAAGGTCCCACCGGAGGCGATCATGTCGATGGTCCCATTGGGGTTACGAATCACACCCGCATGAGAGATGGTGCTCCCGGGATCGACTTCAAAGGTAAGATTACCCCCTCCCCCGTAGACCGGAGTTTCAAACGGATTCCCATTGGCATCCCTGTCCACCGGGGTCCATTCATGGGTCGCCAGACTTTTGGCCCTGACATGAAAGTCCGGAGAAAAGGCGTAAGAGATCGGGACTTCTGCGTTGCTGTTGTAACGTTGGTTAATGGCGTCTGCCAGGTCCTTCGGAAGGTACGCCAGGATACGACCTCCGAGGATCAGATCGGCATCGGTTTCCAGATTGCCCTGCCAATGCTTGTCGACGACCGGGGCACCATCGATAACACCGTAGTCGTAATCGCTGAACCGCAAATCCCGACTGGCGAGAAGTTCTTCTTTTTCAAAACCGTCGTGTTTCTGCTGCCCGACAACATCAATCAATTCGCCGTTGACCTTGAAGGTTCCGGCGTCGGGTGCATTGCTGCCGGAGTAGGCCGGCGCATTCAACATTTGCGTATTTAACAGCCGTATCCAGGGGCCGTTCAACGTGACATCATGCCCCTGGCCCGTCAGTACCGGAGTATCCAATGTCAACTGACGTCCGATACGGGCAGTGACAACCTCGGCAAAGGTCAATCCACCGACACTCCGCAGGTTGAGAGAGTCAAAACCATTTCCTGTCAGACCGTCAAAGAGCTCCTGATCCAGGTTGACGGCGCTGTTGGCATTGGTGTTTTCAAGGCTGAAAGTCCCCCCGAATCCTCTGGGGTTCTGACTGAGAGCCCGAAAAGCGGAGGTTTCATTGGCCGAATAGTTCCGACCGAACGTCAGGGAAATGGACCCGGGATCGCTGGCCACAGTGACCTGGTCACGGCTCCCGTTCTGTTGCAAATCATAGGTCACCGCATCGGAACCCGACACATCCAACAAAGCACCGTCCTGAATCAGAAGGTCGCGATTGGAGGTGAGGGAGATCTCCCCGCCCGCCACCTCGAGCGGACGGCGCGGCCCCCCGGTAAAGGCTTCATCCGGACTGGTGCGGTAGCCCCCACGAGCCAGAAGCCGGGCTTGGTCACCAACGACCAGATCGTTTTTGGACGCTGTAGCGGAGAGAGTTCCCGCCTGAGCATCCAATGTCCCCTCGACAACGACCCCAGGCCCTTTCAGGTCGATTGCTCCGCCCATTCCGGCAGTAAGAACTGCCCCTTCAGCCACAACCACATTGGCATTGATGTTCAGTGAATCTTCGCGATCAAAGACAGAGGTGACGGTGGCCTTGATCGCCTCTCCGGCATGTAGGGAGATGGAGGAGGTACCAAACGCGTCGTTCTCTGTGGTAATCACCGAAGACCCAAACGACTCGGGGTAGGCCAGCTTCGTTCGCGAGGGTTGCAGATGCACCCCTTGAGAAATGACAATCGTGTCCGCGCTCTTCAGAGAGAGATGGGTGATCCCGGTACGGGCCAGTTGTTCGTCGCCGAGCCAGAAGCCGTTTCTCCCGGCAGGAAGATCAAACTCATTGTTCACTCCGGTCAACGGTTCCAGCAAACCATCAACCACCGTCATGCTGTCCGCATGAACGTTTAATGTCCCGCCCGTGCCACCTTGCATGGAACGCGCATACAGGGTGCCGTCAAGAACCACCGTTCCCCCGGTCAGATCAATGATCCCGGCATCCCCCACCGTCAGATTTCTGCCCTGGTCGATATGATACCCACCATCGGCCTTCAACAACGCTCCCTCGAGGACAAGCAGTGCTGCTTTTCCGTCAATATCCTGGGTCACATTCGTCAGCGCGATGAGACCGCCATCGGTATAACCGTCCCGGATCTCGGTGGTAAACGGTTGACTGTTGTCCACCCTGCGGCCGGAGACATCAATCTCACTACTGGAACGGATCACCAGGTCCTGCAAGGTTGTTGTCGTATTGATCGTCCCGTTCAGTTTGTTGCCGGAGGCACGAAGATCAACCGTGCCCCCCGGAAGCCTGATATCGCCCGACACGTCGATACGGCGGCCGGTCACGGCAAAAAGACTGCCTGCCGGCATGGCTATCGTCGCATTTTCCGAGAGACGGAAATCACTCTGCACAAGGGCGTTAAACTGCTGCAGACCAGAGGTGTTGATGAGTTGGGACGATATTCTGGAAGGTCCTGCATAAGCACTGTCGACACCGAAGCTGGCATCCAACAAAATAGGAAGCTGATCGATCTCGAGGTTTTTAACAATCGGGTCCCATTCTTCCGGATCGTTATATGGAATACCGATATCCCAGATTCCATTGGCGGTGTGGCGCAATCCGTTGGAATCCAGGAAAAAGTCCGACATTTCCTGGTAGATTCCCAGGGTGGTGTTGGCCCGGAGGTTGTCCCCTTCCATGACAATGGTCGGTGCAATCGTGAAGAGCCGACCTGCAAGCCCTCCTTCAGTAAAACCGACACTGGCCGGTTTGGTGGGTACCAGCTGCACATAGCTGCCGGTATAAAGCCCCTCCCAGGTCGTATCACCAAACCGTTTGTTTTCGATGGTCTGACTGGTGACAAGCGAATCGTAGACCAGAGAATTGGGCGCCTCACCGATATCGTAAAGGACATCCCCCACCTTCAACTGAGAGGTGTCCAGAGCACCGCTTTCGTATTCAATAACACCACCGGAAATATCGATCAGGGCATCCTTGTTGAACTTCCGACGTGCCGGATCAGCACCAATCCCGGCCGACGCCGCTCGGGCGATGATATCGCTCCCTGCCTGCATTTCGACATTGCCGCCATCGATACTCAGTTGTTTGGCCGTTCGAGGTTGGGCGTCGATCGCTTTATCCAGGTTGCCGATTTGGGCGCCCTCCTGCAGCAGGAAACGGATCTTGGCCCCAAGGAGAACACCGAACTTCTGCAGCTGTTCGTCGATCAGCTCCTGACTGGTGTACTGGATTTCGACGACGTTCCCTTCCGCAGGCAGAACAAGATCCTCCCCGCTGACATCAATGGTGGAATTGGTGTCCAGATAGATTCGATTCCCGGCAGAGAATTTCACATCCCCACCCGGCGCAACCATATGGGCGCCGTGTTCAATATCGCCGCCCGCTGTGACGGTAATTTCACCCGGTTGGACCGCGCCTTTGGTGCCGACAAAAGGTTCCCCGCCAACGATCGGAGCATGGGTCAGGGCTTCGTCGACCAGGTTCCCCTGTTCGTCGTACAGGTTCCCTTCTTCATCGAGACCATGATTCATGGTCACCTTATCGGTGGCACGAATGTCAATCCTTCCCTGAAGTTCGGCCGAGGTCGTTGCCCGGATCTCGCCACCGACGAGCTTGACGGAATGACCGTCCAAAACGACGCGTCCCAGATCCGAAACGATGGTCCCGGTATTTCCCACCGTCAAAGTCGCTTCGTCAGGCAGGCCGGAGGGTGTTCCGCCGGTTTCAAGGGTGACGCCACCGGACACACCAAGGTTCCCCTGGGTATTCGTGGTGGTTCGTAGAACGACGTCGTTCCCCGCCGCCATATAGATGCCGCCACCGGGTGCCTGCAGTGTTCCATGATTGGCCACATCGGTCCCGACCAGGAAGATTCTTCCATAGTTGTCGGTGACGATTTGCCCACGGTTCTCAACGACACCTGTATAACCGGGAGTTCGTTGGGTTGTGCTGTTGGTTAATTCAAGAAGGGAGGCCTCCTGACCGGTGGTCGCGGTATCCGGCACAAACAGATCGCCGCCGTTTTTCAGGGCTTCGAAATCGATATTCAGGGTGGAAGCGGTCAGGGAATGCACGTTAACCCGGGCATGTTCTCCGAAGAGTATCCCGTTCTGGTTGAACAGATAAACCTTGCCGTTGGAGTTCATTCGTCCCAGAATTTGGGTGGGGTCCAGTGAAGAGATCTGATGTACGCTGGTTGAATCGGCGTCTGGCTGAAAGATATTCAATCGCGCAAGTTCACCGACATTAAAGGCCGGGACAAACTCACCCTTCTGGTTCAAACCGTCGGTCCATTTGAGATAGGCAAACTGGGACCCCTGCTCCAGATTGAGAACCTGGGCATCCACCTTCGTAAACTGGAATTGTTCGGGGTTCCCATAGCGGGCCGAAATCTCGCCTTCGGATGTATCCCATTCGACAATTTTGCCGACAACCTTACCTTTCTCCAGGATATGGATCACAAAGGCGTTTTCGGTCGTCTTCGAGGAGGTCACACTTCCTCGAACCTGTACCATGTCATCGATGTTGGGAAGAGCCGAAGGCGCTACCGCGGGAAAAGCCTGGTCGTAGGTCGTGGGCATACCGGGGATCGCCCCCCTCACGGTTGGCCCGGCGGCGACCAGGCAAGGGAAAAGTGCTGTTTGGGTGGCCAGAAGGATGGCCAGTGCTTTCATACGCGTCCGACGAAACCGAATTTTATAAAACGTCCTGGTTTTCATAGCCGCACCCATTCGACCTTTCACCCTGTACTGTCCCTACCTGATGGACGGGTCTAGAAGTTGTACCGAACCTTAAACGTGGGACGGGTATCGCCACTGTCCGTATTCGAGGAATCCCGCAACGCCCAGCCAAAATCAGCCTGATATTCCCAGCCTTCCCCATAGGTCCCGCGGAAGCCCAGGCCCACCCCCAGGAGATCCTCCGAATCCTTCTGCAAGGCCAAAGGTTCCAGGGTCTGCACAAAAGCCCCATCCAGAAAAGCGTAGGGTCGAAACTTCAGATCCTCGCTCAACAGTCCTCCCCAGTCCGGTCCCACAAATTCCAACGAATAAAGAAGGCCGTTATCGCCCAGTTCTTCACTTTCGTAGTAGCCCCGTACCGACGCCCCACCGGCCGAAATCTGTTCGGTGGACACCAGAGGTTCGGAAGCCACCTGAGCTTCCAACCTGCCGATCGCCTGGAAGTCATAAGGCAGGTTGTGCCGATGCTCCAGAGTGGATCTCAGATAGATATAATTGCCGTCGGCGCCGGACCGCTTCAGGGCAAACTCATCCGCATTGGCGACAACACCGCGCACGGAAAAGTTAAGCCCTGCCCGAAAGCGGGTCTGGCTCTCCTCCCCGAAATGGGACGCGGTATAGAACACACTGAACGGCAGGTAGGTAATGGGGGCCCTGTCTCGTGCCTCATCATCTCCAAACCCGGTCGTTTCGTTGAAATCCTTGTAATCAACTCCCAGGGTCAAACCCTGGACGAACTGATCGATCCTCGGCAGGGGAAGGACGTAGCGCAGGCCGACGATCAGACCGTCACCGACCACCTGAAACCCTTCACCGAAGGCCGTCTCACTGGCGGTACGAATCCCGTAGGCCGCAATGGTGTGATTGACATCCCAGGGGGACGGAAGCGAATAGCTGCCGCCCACCACCTGGACCTCGTCCAGGTCCAGAGGACTGGTCTGGTATTGCAAACCGATGGAGTGCTGTTTCTGCCACAGGTTGTCGTACCGTAAGGACGCATTCAGCCTCAGCTCGCTGGTGCTCTTGGTGGATCGGTTATTCAGCTCCACTGAACCGTGCAGAGGGAAGCTGTCTTCCACCTGCAGTTCAATATTGTCCACCCCCGGTTCCCGGGTGGGCTCAAGGCCGATCTTGACTTTCATGTCCCGGGTGCGGTTGACGGTGAGGAAATCCTTTTCCACCGAAGGAACGTGCATCAACTCTCCCGGTTGCAGGGAGGCCATCTGTCCCTTGATCAGTTCCATGGTGTGGTATTTGTTCCCCACCACGCGAACCCGCCCGATCCGGGTTTCCAGAACGCTGAAGTTGACGACCTCGTTTACAATCTCCTGTTCCGGGATAACAACCTGAATGCGTGGGAACCCTTTTTTGTGAAAAAATTTTTCAAGGGTTTCGCGAGCTGTTTGCACGTCCTGCAGAGTGACCTCTTTACCTGTATAGGGCTTCAGCAAACGACGGTACACACGCCTGGGGAACAGCCTGGTACCGTGAATCTTGTAAAGCTTAACCCCGAAGGT
>JANQIN010000202.1 GCA_028282145.1 Thermodesulfobacteriota bacterium
TCCTTCGATCTCAACTTGCGGTGCCGCCGGGAAAATTCGATCGCGGGCGATCCCCTGGTCGACCAGGTACCGTTTAATGCCCTTCGCGCGCTCTGCGGCCAATCTTTCCAACGTCTGGCGAATCGCCTCTTCAGAGGCAGGTTGGGACGGCGTGGGGTTCTGGCCCTCACCGACTTGAGACAAGGAAGGCAGCCATTCGGTCCGATGGGCATATCCGATCAAAACCACGCGGATTCCAGGGCGTTCTTTCAGAATTGCCGCCAGGGTGTTCAACTGGCTTCGGTGGGTTTCCGTCAGGGCCGATTCCCCGTTGGCATACACCACCGGATCAAACCGGACCGTGGCCGCCAATTCAACCAGTTTACCGGCAATCGTCAGGCTTCCCGGGGGCAGCGCCACATTGGTCAGCAATTTAATCCCCAGAGGTGCCAGAAGGGAAAAGGCGGCCTTTTGAGTGGCCTTCTGAACCGCCGTACCGATCACGTTCTGCAGGCCGAACTCCGGGTCGTCAAAGCGTCCTTCTATCGGTATTTCCAGGCGGATATCGCCATTGCTGTCGCGCAGCATACCCAACGCCTGCTGCAGAGGCATCCCTGAAAGAGCAGACAGTCCGGTCTGCTCACCGGACAAGGGCGCCAGTTCGAAACGGGCAAGATGGAGCTTGGTAAGGATCCCCAGAGATTCCTGGTTGAGGGTCCCTTCCCAGGTCAGTCCGGCCTGCCCGTGTTTGACTCCCTGATCGATTCCAAGGGCGACATAGGGGGAGAAAGGCAACAGTTCCAACTGCTTCAGGTCTCCCTTCAGCTCAACCTTCAAATCCTCCAGAGGGCCTCGAATCGTCCCATCTGTACGCATTTCCCCGTACTCGCCCTGTTTGGCACCCAGCGCAAAGGGAACAACACTTTCCGCGTCGGACAGGTCCCAGGCAGCAAGTTGAACCCCCAGTTTTTCCACCTGGAATTCGACGGGGGAAGCCAGGGTCTGATCTGTCCAGATCAGCCGACTGTTCTGCACAGAGATATCCCCCAGAGCGATATTCAACGCCTGACGATCTTCTGACGGTTCCGTTTCGGCGGTGGAAGACCCCTCTTCACCCAGAGCGGCAAGGAAGGGACGCAGGTTTAACTGACCGTCGGCCCCCCGGGCTAACGTCGCAACCCAGCCTTCTCCGACAAAAGAACCAAAAGCCAACCGATCATCCCGGAGGGCCAGGTCGTTCAACTGAACACTGTCGGCGACAAAAAAGGGCTGGTTCTTGACGCCAAGGGTTTTAAGCTGGTCAACCGTCAGCGTTTCGAGAGAGAGACCACTGTTCCACACCAGCCTCTTCACTTCGGCCTGATCCAACAGAACCAGCGATGTCCCGGAACGTCCCAGCCCCGCATCTTCCAGCGCAAGGTCGGTCTCCAGCACCATCGTTTTACCGGACAGCTTTACCTCCAGTCGGGTTTGCAATCCCTTCAGGAAGGCGTCCCAACCCGTAGGAATATGGGCGACACGCGTATCTTTCAAACGGACCGTACCACCGACAGTCACGACAGGCTCTTCCTGTGGAAGGGAAAAAGCAGTGTTCATGTCTGCATCGAGCCGCCCCTCCAAACGCTCCATCAGACTGGGAGGAAGATAGGGTTTTATGGCGGCAAGCGACAGCCCGTCAATCACCAAGGCCCCCTTTCCGTTGAGGGAAGAGGCGAGAGGGGCCACCACCCCCTTCCAGCCAAGCGAGCTCTCCTTCCACTGGAGTTGCAGCGCCAATGGTGTCTGTTTCTCAGGCCTTTGGGAGTCGATCGCCCCGACCGAAAACGCAGTGATCTGAATCTGCAGAGGATAGGCGGGATCCAGCAACTCAACCCGGCTGTTTTTCAAAGAAAGGCTTTCCAGCCCCCAACCCCAGGGATCATCTTGGGTTTCCCGAGTTGACGTTGCATCGGATTGATCAGGCGGCAATTTGATCCCCGCCAGCCAGTAACCTCCGTTCCCAGCAACTGTTTTCAGATCCAGAACCTCAACACGCGCCTGTTCCAGAACAAAGCGACGGTCGATCAGAGCTTTCCAGCTCATATCCAGAAAAAGTCTGTCGAATCCGAGATGCCCTTTGTCCGGAGAGGACAGGCGCACATCCTCAAGGCGGATCTGCCCTTTGGCAAACTGGACATCGATCCAGCCGATCGATACCGAGGAAACACCGTGCTCCTTGAGAAGCTTTGGAGCCGTCAGCCGGATGCCGAGCTCCAGAAAAGGGGACAGGGAGAGTCCGGCCAGCAGCAGGAAGCTGCCGAAGACCCACCACCAGTATTGCCGTAACCAACTCTTTCTTCTGGGCGAGGATGCCATATCAGACCACCTTGTATGTTTTGCTGAGGGGTGGAAAAAGTATAGCCGAGCCTTTTCCGGTTCGGGCCGGTTTTCCGGGGATGCCGGAAAAAAAGCGACGATTGCCTGAAAACCGTCGGGAGGTTGCTATAGTTTCTGGACATTCCGGAGGGAGGGTGAACCGTTGAGCCAAGTTCCGTGGCAAGCGACAGCGTTTCGGCATTTTCTGCAATACCGCTGGTTTATGATTGCCATGGCCATCTATCTGGCCAGTCTGGTACTCTTCGGGGTCATTCATTTCCGACATACCCGTGATCAAGCCCTTCAGGAGGTGGACAGCCGCCTCAAATCCGCCGCTTTCAGCCTTGATCATCTGTTGGGTACCGATTTTCACGATCGTTTCTATCACCCGGACCAGATGGATGCACCTTCAGACCTCCAATGGGTACTGAAGGTGACCTCCCTGAACCGGGATCTCCAGCTCGACTATGTGTATGCCATGGTCGAACGGGACGGTCATATCTACTTTACTGCCGCCAATGCCAATGAGGAAGAGTTGCGACAGGGGACTCATCACGCCTATTTCCGGCCTTACCCCGACGCCGCGCCCGAAGTGTATCAAGCCTTGAAAACAGGACAGGTGCAGTACCTGGAAACCCTGGACAGCTGGGGGCACTTTCGTACGGTCCTGATACCCCGAACCTCTCCGAAAGGCCGCCCGTATGTTCTTGCGGCCGATATTTCATTGGCCAAGCTCGGGGTGACCCATAAGGAATCCCTGCGAAAAACTCTCTGGCTCGGCATTCTTTACGTGGCTGTCACCCTTCCGCTGTTGCTGCTTTACGCCTGGCCGATCAAACAGCGATTGTACATCCACCCGGTGACTGGACTTCCCAATCGCAACCGGCTTGAAAAGGATCTGGACTCGTTCAACGATCCGCAGGTCACGCTGATCAATATCGACGGTTTCCACCAGATCAACGACTTCTTCGGAGCGGCTCACGGAAACACCTTTCTTCGCCTGGTTGCCCACAGGATCCAGGCGTTACTGACAAGGCGGGACCGCCTGTACAAACTGGGAGCCGATGAGTATGTCATTGTCCGGGAGATCCATCCGGACACCTTGCCGATCGAAACCTTTATCCTGGCGCTGAATCAACAACAGATCGATCTGGCCAATACACGCATCCCCCTCGCGGTTTCTGCCGGGGTAGCTGACGGTAAGCTCCATGCGCTTGAGCATGCCGACCTGGCCCTGAAGCAGGCCCGGAACCTGAACCGGGGGGTCGCTGTTTATTCGGAATCGCTTCAGTCGAGTCATGATTTCGAATCGAACCTCGCCTGGACACGCATTCTGAAAGAAGCGATCGACGATGGGCGAATCATTGCCTGGTTCCAGCCGATCCATGACAACCTCTGGAACGAAATCTGTCATTACGAGGCTCTTGTCCGACTGGTGGATCGCGAAGGAAATATCATCGGCCCGGGACAGTTTCTTTCCGTGGCCCGACGAAGCCGGCTCCTTGGACGGCTCAGCCTGATCATGCTGGAGCAGGCTCTGATACAGGCCGAACGGACCGGGCACAATTACAGCGTTAACCTGACAATAGAAAACCTGACGCATCCCGAAAGTTCCACCGCTATTATCCGGATGCTCAGACATTCGTCGGCCGCTGAGCGGATTATTCTGGAGATCGTGGAATCGGAAGGGATTGAACACCTCGACAGGGTGCAGGCCTTTATCCAGGAAGCCAAAAAGCTTGGCGCATCGATTGCCATCGATGATTTCGGAACCGGCTATTCCAACTTCAAACACCTCCTTGAACTACCGGTTGATTACATCAAGATCGATGGCAGCCTTATTCAGCAGATCACCCATTCCGCCATGGCACGCGCCGTCGTTTCGGCCATCGTCACCTTTGCCAATCAATTGGATGCCAAAGTTGTCGCTGAATATGTCAGTGACGAACAGATTCAGAAAACAGTACTGGGCCTGAAGATTCATCTGTCACAGGGCTATCTCTTCGGCCCGCCTGTCCCCGCATCCGAGAGTTCGGAGGAGGACGAAGATGAAGTGGAAGGGGTTGCGACAGAACTGAAGCCTGCCTAATCAGGAAGCAAACAGACGGATGAAGTTCTCGAACAGGTCCTGATCCATATCGGTAAGCAGAGTTTCCTGCATCAGGCGAAGAGCTTCAAAAGAGCTGCGCGGTTCGTGATAAGGTCGCTTGGCAGTGATTGCCTCGTAAACATCCACCAAACGACAGATTCGCGCCAGGGGGTGAATATCCGCTGCTTTAAGGCCATAAGGATAGCCGGTACCGTCGTCTTTTTCATGATGCTGCAGGGTGATGACCTTGATCGTATCGGTCATGACGCCTGACTCTTCCAACAAGGTATATCCCATCTCCGGATGACGGTTCATGATCTTGCGTTCCATCGGGGTCAGGGGGCCCGGTTTCTGAATGATCGAAAGGGGCACCTTGGTTTTCCCCATATCATGGAGAAAGAAACCCGCTCCCAGAGACTCTATCTCCCTCAGGGCCTGTTCCCCGTACATGGCCCGCGCCAACCCCAGGCCAAAAATCCCCACATTGGTCGAATGCGTGTAAGTTCCATCATCGAACTTGGTCAGTTTGAACAGGCAGCGTGTAGCGGTATCATCCGCCACGATCAGGTTCATGGTGGGAGCGATTGTCTCTACCGCTTTATTGATAAAGGTCGCTCTGGGATCATCAAAGACCTTCTCCAGCACCTCCTGGCAGGCGTTGTAAACAACAACGGCCTTCTGTTCCGACCGGACCGACTTATCCGCAACGATCTCTTTGGCTTTCTCGTTCAGGTAATCGATATAGCGGCCGGTGTCCCGGTGGCGGATATAAAGGCGGCGCAGCCCGAACTCCTCAGGAGAACTGCGGATTTCGTCAGTGAAGGGGTGATCTTGCCGACACAACAAAACATAGCGGTTTTCGAGATTGGGAACCTGGCGAAAGATATCACAGGGCGCACGCCCCTTCCCTTTTACCAGGTCAACACCGACAGGCATCCATTCTCTGGAAGAGGTTTCCTCCTGTTGAGGTGCAGTCTGTTCAAGCTGAACGACAGTTCCCATAATGGGGGGACCTTGGACGGGACCTAGCCCTTGATGTCCAGCAGAGCTTCTTCGGCCTCGTCAGCAATCTGCATCGATCGGATATTGGCTTCGTAGCCTCTCTTGGCGGCGATCAACGAGGTCATTTCCGTAGGCAGTTCCACCTCGGACAGTTCCGGACGGCCATCTCCCGCGGATGGTGGTTGCTGCACCCGGACTGGAGGAGGTATAACGACGGAGGATACACCCCCGTTTTGCTCCTCACGCATCTGCGTTCGATTGGAGCGGAAGCCGTCTGTACTGACATTGGCTATATTGTGGGCGGTGTTTCCAAGTTTGCGACCAAAGGCCTGCAAGGCTGTGACACCGATTTTGAGAGGATCGATCATAGGTCTCACCTTAGAGTTTGACGGAAGTAATTCAAGGATACAGGCAACCCCAAGAGTGAGTCAATTCACATTGATCAATTTTAATATTAAAAATATGTCCCCCAAAAAACAGACTGTCCGTAAGGACAGCCTGTGAGAGAAATCGTCTTTTTCTCCGATCGGTAAACCCGAATTATCCATAGCCTTCGTTGTGAAACCGATACCTGTGCATCGGATCGTGTCAAGTGCAGAGGCAATCCTTGCAGGCAGACCTGAGGGGCTG
>JANQIN010000242.1 GCA_028282145.1 Thermodesulfobacteriota bacterium
ACATAGCGCGAACGGGGTCGAATCGGCTTGTTCTGGGCATATTGTTCCATGATGTGAGCGATCAAACCCGCCAAACGTCCCAAGAGGAACAGATGCATCCCGGACTTTGGCGGCAGGTTGAATTCCCGTTCAAAGACTACCAGGGCAAAGTCCGCCGTCGGAAATTCTACAGCGGTCAAGGTCTCAGCCGCACCGAATGCTTCTCTGATATAGCCTCGAGTGTCCGGCATTCTCTGCAATAAGAACTCGGCTCGCGGATCCTTGCTATAAAGCCGATGCCCAAAACCCGGTAAAACTTCCCCCCGTCGTATTCGGGATTCGATCACCTCATACAGACTCCCCTTACCATCCGCCTCATCAAGTAAGCCGGCAATCCGTTCGTTATTCCCACCATGGCGGCGCCCCAAAAAAGAATACACAGCGGCTGCGACAGCGGCATAGGGGGTACACCCCGTCGAAGCGGTACATCGAGCAGTAAAAGAAGCGGTATTCAGATCGTGATCGGCCATCAGCACCAAGGCGCTGTTGATAAGACCCGTCGCCGCCATGGGAAGATTCCAGGTGGCCGCCAAATGTTCCGCACAGGGAGTTTTCATCCATCGCCCCGAGAGGAGCCGGACAAAGCCATCGATGATTCCCACACCAGCGCGACAGGTGCCTTCTGAGGCGAAAGTGAACACCTCAATGTCCTTTTGACCCAAAAATCCCAAGAGAGATAAGAACAGCCCAAAGAGGTTGTTTCCCTTCGACCGCTCCTTCAGCCACCTGTCCACCTCATCACGCAGGTGGCTTTCAATCGCCCACCCAGGCATCGGTGGAAGATCCCAGAGGGTCCGGAGGGTGCTTTCAAACGAGCTCTTTTGAGCCAGCTCAAGGGCGGGGATTCCGCGATAAAAAAATCGATCTTCGTCGATATAGGTGATTGCCGAATCAAGGATTGGCGCACCCCAGTCGGTCGCTTTTCCCAAAGCTTGTTCCGGGGCTTTATAGATTTCACTTTTCAAGGCTAAAGCATCTACGTCGTGTGCCGGATATCGGCGCATCCGCTTGGAACCAGGTGTCGCTTCGGAATGGAGTAACCCCCGGCTGACATAGGCATACAGGGTATTTTTGGAAACATTCAGAATATCTGCTGCTTCTTTTGCGCTGTAGTATTTCGCCATTTCACCCTCAAACATTGATTCGTCAATCAAGATTGACAACATATTGCGCCACCCTATGATCAGAGTCAATCACCAAGTGGCAACCAAGTCTGTAGAGAGCCACACAACCCAGAAGAGAGAAGGAGGGAAGAATGAAAGGAATATGGATAGCCGTCGTCGTCATGTTTGTTACGGTAACCATCGCCCAGGCAGATAACTTCACACTGAAAAGCGCCGACATGGGAGGACAGCTGTCCCAAAACCAAGTCTATTCAGGTTTTGGGTGTAGCGGGAAGAACCAATCCCCTCAGCTGAGCTGGGATAGCGCTCCGACAGGGACAAAAAGTTTTGCCGTAACGGTCTACGATCCGGACGCTCCCACCGGCAGCGGTTGGTGGCATTGGATAGTCACCAACATCCCGGCAAAGGTAAATGAGCTCGTTACCGATGCCGGGAATACCCAACGGCAGGCTTTACCCCAAGGTGCACTGCAATCCGTTACCGATTTTGGCCAGCCTGGTTATGGTGGGGCCTGCCCTCCCGAAGGAGACGACGCCCACCGCTATATCTTTACTGTTTATGCGCTCAAAGTGGATAAGCTGAAGGTCTCGCCTGAAACGCCACCGGCAATGGTCGGTTTTATGGTGAACCAAAATAGTATCGCCAAAGCGTCCTTAGTGGCCTATTACGAAAGAGAATAGCTGACGTAAACCTGATTAAAGGCCTCTCTTTCGCCACAGGAAAAAGAGGCGTGGGGTTTCAAATGAGATCCCGCCACTGGCGGTATCCGCACTGTCCTTTACTTTCCTTTAGCTCCTGTTAATGTTTCATGTTGAGTGGCTCACAAAAGGAAAGGAGGAGGGGGAATGGCGAAACCAGTCTGTGAATTCTTTGAAGGATGTCCTTACTTCAAGAACAGTCTTCTGCAGGAATTTCCGATCATGCTTGAAGCCAGGCAGGAAGTGTATTGCTTCAAAGATAAAAAGAGCTGTGCACGGTATCAAGTCAGAACACAATTGGGCCCAGGGGGAGTCCCTGACGATCTCCTCCCTTCCGCCACAGACCGGGCCCAGCGATTGCTCGCAAAAAAAGGTCAAAACACCGAAGAGGACGAGCCGTCCTGACGATCTGTCTTCACCATCAACCGCCTCGAACAGACAAAGGCCCCGTGCTCTTCCGAGCACGGGGCCTTTTGAATCTGAAAGGCAGACTGTTTAACTGACCCGCTCTTCGGGGTAAGCGTCGACATGGTGGATGCTCAGGTCGGCACCCTGAAACTCTTCTTCCTCATTCAGGCGGAAACCCATCGTCACACAAATGGCTTTATAGACGATATAACCCGCTACCATAGCATAGCCGGCAGCCAGTACGGTTCCGACCAGCTGGGACATAAAGGTCACACCACCGAGACCGCCGAACATCTTGCCACCGAAGATACCGCAGGCGATACCGCCCCAGCTACCGACAATACCGTGCAGCGGCCACACGCCCAGAACATCGTCGATCTTTAATTTTTCCTGCTCCCAGGTAAAACCGTAAACGAAGATCAGAGCACCGATGGCACCGATGACAAGAGCCGCCAACGGATGCACCAGGTCGGAACCGGAGCAGATGGCGATCAGACCGGCCAGAGCACCGTTATGCAGGAAGCCGGGGTCATTCTTCGAGGCGATCAGGGCCGCCAGAACGCCACCGATCATCGCCATCAGGCTGTTGACCGCTACCAGGCCGGAGACCCCTTCCAGGGTCTGGGCACTCATGACATTAAAACCGAACCACCCGATCGCCAGAATCCAGGACCCGAGAGCCAGGAACGGAATATTCGAAACGGGAATGGCGTGGCTTTTTCCGTTGACCCAACGCCCCATCCGACGACCGAGCAATACCACGGCCGGCAAAGCCAACCAACCACCGATGGAGTGGACCACAACCGACCCGGCAAAATCATGGAACGGAGCACCGAAGGTCGATTCAAAGAAACCCTGCAGACCACCACTGAACTGGCCCCAGATAACCGATTCAAACAGGGGGTAGACCAGCCCGGCGAAGATGGCACCGGCCGTCACTTGCGGCCAGAACTTAGCACGCTCAGCAATGCCGCCGGAGATAATGGCAGGGATACAGGCAGCAAAACAAAGCAGGAAGAAGAAGCGGACGAGCTCATACCCCTGGTTGGCACCCAGCAGGGTTTCGGCCGAACCGAAGAAATGCACTCCATAGGAGATCGGATACCCGATCAGGAAGTAAGCGACGGTCGAAACCGACCAGTCCGAGAGGATTTTACAGAAGGCGTTGACCTGATTCTTTTTTCGAACGGTCCCGACTTCCAGAAAAGCAAAACCGGCGTGCATGGCAAAGACCATGACCGCACCCAACATTAAAAACAGCACGTCCCCACTGACACGCAACGAACCGATGGCAGACTCCATTGTCTACTCCTGTAGAAAGAAAAGGCGGCGTCATTGCCACCTTGATTTGTCTGGTTGTCCTCTATGCCCCTTGGAGAACGCCTTTGTTCTCTCGGGCACCCGGAGGGTTCGGAGCCCATCTTTCAAGCCCTGTGCCGAAACAGCGGCACAACCTAAGTGCCTAATTTTTCACGCCTGTCGCCCTTTTTAGTGGCACCGCCCCTGCCCAATTCTTAATCACTACAGCTTCTTTTTTCATCACTTTATTTATTTTACACATTAATAAGTGTAGTTTATTTTTGTTTTCTTAAATTTTTTCTTGACTATTCTTATGTGGATATATATTTTCTTTCCACGACATTCAGAGAGACTTACGGAGCCGACCACATGGAAACACCACAACGCAGCCTTCTGAAA
Organism: Thermodesulfobacteriota bacterium; assembly: GCA_028282145.1. GTDB lineage: Bacteria > Desulfobacterota > Desulfuromonadia > Desulfuromonadales > Geopsychrobacteraceae > JANQIN01. The sequence goes on from JANQIN010000242.1 coordinate 3,968, forward strand.
GCCATCTCCTGGCGTGTTTGCGCCACCATCATCACCACGGTTCTGGTGTGGGTGTTGACCGGGGAGACCTCTTTTGCTGCCAAGGTAGGTCTGGCGGACACCGCTATCAAATTCATGGCGTATCTGGGCCACGAGCGGGCCTGGAACCGCATCAAGTTCGGCCGCAAGGTCGAACCCGAGTACTACATTTAATTCACGAGGATTGGGACGATGGGTCTGGCAAAGAAAGAATTGAAACTGGAGCAGTTTTCACCGAACACCCCGGCTGAGACCGTTCTGCGATCCGGGCTGGCGCTGGCCAACGGGCCGGTGACTCTGGCCTGCTCCTTCAGCAAGGAAGATGTCGCACTGATCGACCTGGTGGAACGACTCAACCTCCCGGTCACTGTGTTTGCCCTGGATACAGGGCGGTTGCCGGAAGAGACTTACGCCGTCGCCGAAGCCTTGATTCAAAAATACAGCCTGCAGATCGAATGGTACGCGCCGGACAACCTGGCTCTGCAGGAGTTGTTGATCGCCAAAGGGCCGCTCTCTTTTTACGAAAGTCTGGAGAACCGCAAAGAGTGTTGTCGGATTCGCAAAGTAGAACCGCTTCAGAAGGCTCTGGCCGGAAAAGGCGGCTGGATCACCGGGCTCCGTCGGGAGCAGGGGGAAACCCGGCAGGAGTTGCAACCGCTGGAATGGGACAGTTCCAACGGCGGCCTGTTGAAGGTCAGCCCCCTGGTCTTCTGGAACGATACACAGCTCGACGATTACATCAGAGAACACCGTCTGCCGGTCAATCGCCTCTATAAAGAGGGTTACACCTCCATCGGATGTGCCCCCTGTACCCGGGCGATCGCTGAAGGGGAACCGGCACGGGCCGGGCGCTGGTGGTGGGAAGATCCCACCGTCAAAGAATGTGGACTGCACAAATAACCAAAGGACCCAAGACCAATGTCTGACAGACTGGACCAACTTGAAGCCGAATCGATCTACATCTTCCGCGAGGCTTACCGCAAATTCGACAACCTCGCGATGCTGTACTCCGTCGGCAAAGACTCGACCACGATGATTCACCTGGCGCGTAAGGCGTTCTTCGGCCGGATCCCTTTTCCGCTGGTGCATATCGACACGACCTACAAATATCCGGAAATGATCGAATACCGGGATCGTATGGCCAGGGAATGGGGCGCCGAGCTGGTGGTCGGCAAAAACGAAGCCGCGATCGCCGCCGGAATGGGCCCGGAAGAGGGACGGCTGGTCTGCTGTGAGGCACTCAAGACCAACGGTCTCAACCGGGTCATCGAAGAGAAAGGCTACAAAGGTCTTTTCCTGGGAATCCGCCGGGATGAAGAAGGCAGCCGCGCGAAAGAGCGGGTTTTCTCTCCACGCGACAAAAACAGTGAGTGGGCCTACAAAGACCAGCCGCCGGAACTCTGGGATCAGTACAATACCAACTTCAGCGAAGACACCCATATCCGCGTGCATCCGATCCTGGGCTGGACCGAGATTGATCTGTGGGAATATATCGCCCGGGAAAAGATCGAACTCTGCCCCCTCTATTTCGCCCGCGACGGCAAACGGTTTCGCTCCCTCGGTTGCATGCCCTGCACCAAACCGATCGATTCCAGCGCCACTACCGTGGAAGAGATCATTGAAGAGTTGAAAAGGATCAAGGACCCGGAGCGGGCCGGTCGGGCCCAGGACCAGGAAAATGCCTACGCCATGCAGAAGCTGCGGGCTAAGGGATACATGTAGAACCGAGCGGTTCTGACCACGAATTTCATAAAGGATTCACCATGTCCGAACAGAACAACCTGAAAATCGTCATCGTGGGCCACGTCGACCACGGCAAATCGACCCTGATCGGCCGTCTGTTTTACGACACCGGCTCGATTCCCGAGGTTCGCTATCAGGAGATCGCCGCCACCTGCGAAAAGCAGGGGCGTCCCTTTGAGTTCGCCTACCTGATGGATGCTCTTGAGGAGGAACGGGAGCAGAACGTCACCATCGATACGGCCCAGACCTTCTTCAAAACCCAGAAGCGTCAGTACGTTATTATCGATGCGCCGGGACATAAAGAGTTCTTGAAGAACATGATCACCGGTGCCGCCAACGCCGATGCCGCCGTCCTGCTGCTGGATGGGGTCGAGGGGGTACGCGAACAAACCCGCCGCCATGCCTACATGCTTTCTCTTCTGGGAATTCGGCAAGTGGTTGTCGCTGTAAACAAACTGGACAAGGTCGATTACGACCGGGGCGTCTTCCAGAAAGCCGAGAACGAGATCTGCACCTTTCTCCACCCGTTGGGGATCACCCCCGCCTATGTCATTCCCGTTTCAGCACGCGAGGGCGAAAACATGGCCGAACGTCAGGGGCACACTCCCTGGTACGACGGTCCGACCCTGCTGGAAGCTCTCGACAGCTTCGAAAACGTCCGGGCGGAAGATGGCCTGCCGCTGCGGATGCCTGTACAGGATATCTACAAATGGGATGGCGAACGAATCTACGCCGGGCGCATCGAAACCGGCATCGTTCACAAGGGAGATGACGTCACCTTCTACCCTTCCGGCCGACGCACCCGGGTGAAATCGGTGGAGTACTGGGGTAAGGAAAATCTCGACAAAGGGGTTGCCGGTCAGTGCATCGGCCTCACGTTTGACGATGAGCTGTTCGCCGAGCGGGGTGAAATTCTTGCCTTGACGGACCAACCCCCAATTACCGCCCATGAACTGAAAGCCAGCGTTTTTTGGCTGGCCGGGCAACCGCTACGTCGCGGGCAGAGCGTGCTGCTCAAACTGGCCACTGCCGAAGTGGAAGCCAAGGTGATCGACATCGAAGAACGTCTCGATTCGTCGACCCTCGAGGTAACCGAGCGACATGCGGAAGAACTGGAAACGATTGAAACAGGCAACGTCGTCTTCGCCCTCAAATCCCCTCTGGCCGCCGACCCCTATCT
>JANQIN010000249.1 GCA_028282145.1 Thermodesulfobacteriota bacterium
CGACTTTCCCCCGCTCCCACCAGTTTGGCCTGAATCGCGCGTGCATCCAGTAACCGCAGATCCCGGATGGGACGCAAAGCCTCCGGCCATGCCCGGCCCGGACCCTGAAGAATCCTTAAAGCGCGCCGCGCGCTTCCGGTGGACAAAGCGATCTCGGTTTGCAGCAGCTCGATACGCGGTACCCACCGGGACTCCAGGTCCGGATTGATCTTCATCTCGGTAATTTCGACCAGTGCCCCGTAGAGGTCTCCCTGTCGGGCTTTAGCCAAAGCCGTCAAATATCTGACTCGGGGTGAAGGCGTCTCAACCGTCCGGTTCAGGCGCTTGAGGATCTTGACCGCCTCTTCCACCGCTCCGGTGCGAAGCAGTGCCTCTGCCAGAACCGTCTGCCCCAGAAAAGTGTCTTCCGGTGTCGCCGGGATCTCGACCTGAGCCAGCTTGTCCCGGATCAAGACCCAGTTTCCAACGTCCATTGCGCCGGCAATCGACACAGGGCCTTGCCATTTCTTTACCGCTCCCGGAATCTCCAGCTTCGGCATCGTGTAAGCCACCGGGGCTTTCAGGACAAAGGGGGACCGATACTCATCGAAAAAGGAGAGCCACCGCCCCTGAAATCGGGAGCCAGGCATTCTTTTGGCGGTGAGCCCGTCGACCTGGACACTACCGTCAATGCGGTAGGAGATGGAGGGCCGCCCTTTGGCCTGGCGTTCCCAGAACAGGTTGAGAATGATTCGGGCCGGGTTAGAATGGGTAACGGTTTCAACCCTGGCCGGCGGACGCCGAAGCAGGAAACTCCCTACCACCGATTGGGGTTTACGGGCCATGATGACATCAATAAGAGTGCTGTCCGGTGCCAGGTTCCTCAGAGTACCGGAAAGCTCTATGCCCTCCATGGCAACGTCAATCCGTTGTCCGGAAGTCTTCACTTTGAACTGGGGAACACGGGTAAAGGTCAGGACCAGCTGACTGCTGATCAGCCCTTCCTCTTTGTCCATCCGCAGCAAAACGGGAGAAGGTCCATCGTTCGATGCTGCAAAGACAGAAAGAGAGTGTACACTTAGCACCGTCAGCCCGATGAGAATTCTTATGAAATGTCGCGTCATACGCAGCTCCTGAAAAATCGTCACTGAGGCAAACAGCGAGAACTGTGCCAACTTTGGTGATTCCTGAAAAGAGGATCATTAAGAAAGCTGACTGGTCCGATTGAGCAAAAATCGCTCTCGTTTATAAAAATTTTTTTAGATTAGAATCCGGCTATTCTTCGCTTTAAAAGCAGATAGTGAAAATAATTTCTGATAATTCAGGAGTTTGCCGTATACTCTTCTATATTTTATGTTGTTGTTTTTAAGAACAGATGCGCTAAAATTTGTTTTGCTTAATGGAAGAAGATTGTGTATAGTCTTTCTCTAATGAGCTATTTTTGATGTTAGAGAATCGTCAACCGGTTTGCCTAAACACCGCGGGTAAGGGGCTACAATGAGCGCGAACATTTCCGACGATCAATTGGAGATCATCCAGGAGTTTGTCACCGAAAGCCGGGACATGATTGACCAACTCGAGCCGACCATCATCGAGTTGAGCCAGGATTGTTCCAACCCGGATATCGAAACGATCAACTCAATCTTCCGCCTGTTCCACTCCATGAAAGGGAGTGCAGGTTTCCTTGAGTTCGACAACATCGCCCATGTCACCCATGCGGCAGAGAACTTGCTGGACCTGGTGCGCTCGGGCGACATCGAGCTGATTCCCGATCATGTCCAGCTGTTGATCGCTACTTGCGATTTCTCCAAGGATGCCCTTGACAAGGTGGACGAGGAGTATGTGGACACCGGCATAAAGGACGATGCCGACACATTGGCCAACCAGTTGACCCAGGCGATCGCTGTTGCCAAAGGGGAGGCCCCTGCCGAAGCCGCGACTGAAGAGACTCCCACCGAGGTCGCTGTGGAAGAGGAGGTGGCAGAAACACCGGCCAAAAAAGAGACCGCAGAAACACCCGCCGTTGACGCCGCCCCAGAGATGATGATCTCTGGAGACATGGTGGAACGTTTTGTTCAGGAAGCCGAAGAGCTTCTACAAAAGGCCGAAGACGACCTTCTGGCCTGGGAGAAGGAGCCGGAGAACGAAGAGGTCATTCATAACCTGTTCCGCAACATCCACAGTTTCAAAGGTAACTGCGGCTTCTTCGGCTACAGCGAGCTTGAAAAACTCAGCCACCAGCTGGAAAACGTTCTGGATCAGGTCAAGTCGGGCAAACCGATCAATTCGGACAAGCCCGCCGACGATCTGTTGCCGGTCGTCGATGCCCTGAAAGATGGTGTGGCCCGCCTGGCCGCTGGGGATGCCCCCGAGGTCCCGGAGCTTCCCGAGTTGGTGGACGTTCTCCTTCACCTGATTGAAGCCAGCGAACCGCCGCAACTTCTTGGCGAGTATCTGGTGGAGGAAGGGGTCAAGTCAGAAGCGATCGACAAGGCCCTGGAGACCCAACGTAAACCGGTTGGCGAACTTCTGGTCGACATGGGCGAAGCCACACCGGAGAAGGTGGAGAAGGCCTTGGAGAAACAGGCCAAGACCCAGCCCCAACCAGCCCAAAAGCCCGCCGCTGGTGCTCCGGCGGCCAAGCCCAAAGCGCCAGCCCGCCAGGACATCCGTGTTGACCTGACCAAACTGGACAGCCTGATCAACCTGATCGGCGAACTGGTTATCGCTGAGAACATGCTGATCCATAATCCGGATCTGCGCGGCCTGGAGCTGGAGAACTTCACCAAGGCCGGACAGCATATGTCAAAGCTGGTTCGCGAGCTGCAAGAGATGGCGATGACCATCCGGATGATTCCGGTGGCCGGCCTCTTCCGCCGCATGATCCGTCTGGTACACGATATTTCCAACAAAGCCGGCAAGAAAGTCGACCTGCAGCTGGTCGGCGAAGAGACCGAAATCGACAAGACGGTCATCGAGACGATCTCCGATCCACTGGTCCACCTTCTTCGTAACGCTCTGGATCATGGCCTGGAGACCCCCGATGAACGTGTTGCCGCCGGTAAGCCGGAAAAAGGCGTTCTCAAGCTCAGTGCCCGCCATGAAGAAGGCGAAGTCTGGGTTACCGTCGAGGAAGACGGCCGCGGCCTACCCCGGGAGAAGATCCTGGAGAAGGCGATTAAGAACGGCCTGATCGAAGGGGACGGTTCCGAGCTGTCTGATCGCGAAGTCCACCATCTGATCTTTGCGCCCGGCTTCTCTACCGCTGCATCGATTACCGACATTTCGGGTCGTGGTGTCGGTATGGACGTGGTCAAGCGGAATCTGGAAAAGATCAAAGGCAAGATCGACATCAGGAGTAAAGAAGGACAGGGAACCCGCTTTGACCTGCGGATTCCGCTGACCCTGGCGATTATCGACGGCATGATGGTCCGTGTCGGAGCATCGACCTGTATCGTTCCGACGCTGTCGATCTGCGAAGCCTTCCGGCCCGAAGAGGACAACATCACCATCACCCCCGACGGTACCGAACTGGTCAAAGTCCGGGAAGAGTTCTATCCCATCGTTCGCCTCCACGAGGTTCTCGACAAAGAACCGGAATCCCGGGAGGTTATCGACGGGATCCTGATTGTCCTCGAACATTCCGACCGCCGCGCTGCTCTTTTTGTGGATGAGATTTTGGGGCAACAACAGACCGTCATCAAAGGCCTGTCCAACTTTATTGGCAACGTCACCGGGATCTCGGGTTGCACCATTCTCGGTGATGGCGAAGTCAGCCTGATTCTGGACGTGGGTAGTCTGGTCGAGATGTCCGAAGGCCAGGAAAACAACGAAAATTTAAGCGCCTGACCTGGGCGGCTTTGGACTTTGGAATAAACGACAGAGGAGACCATTATGGCCGACGCAAAAAACCAGCTCTTGGAAGAAATTGATATTGAGAACGAAGACACTCAGAAGGACAAGTACCTGACCTTCCACCTGGCCGAGGAAGACTACGGTATCGAGATTCGCTATGTGATGGAGATCATCGGCATCCAGAAGATCACCGAGGTTCCCGATATGCCCATGTTCGTCAAGGGTGTGATCAACCTGCGTGGCAAGGTGATTCCGGTTATGGACGTCCGCTTGCGTTTCAACATGGAAGGCCGCGAGTACGACGACCGTACCTGTATCGTGGTTGTCCGCATCAACGATCACGAAGTTGGCCTGGTTGTCGACGAGGTGAGCGAAGTTGCTGACATCCCGGAAAAACATGTCGAGCCGCCGCCCCGCGCCAGCCGTGCCGGGGGCAGCGATTATATTCAGGGGATCGGAAAAATCAATGAAGAGGTCAAGATCTTACTGAACGTCAACAAGCTACTGTTCGACGAAGAGATGGAGCAGATGCTGGCTGCCGCCGGCCAATAAGGACTTTCTGGGAACGGGCGTAATCAAAGATGAGTGGGCCAAACAACCACGACATAACTCCGGCCACACCCGTCGCGGGCCTGATGGAGATCAGCGACAAAGAGTTCAACGCAATGCGGGAGCTGATCTACGACAAGTTCGGGATCAATCTGACCGATCAGAAGCGTTCACTGCTGGTGGGACGCCTGCAGAAAATGCTTCGGAAGGAAGGGTTCCCGAGCTTTCGAGCTTATTACGAACATCTGAGCTCCGGTCAGCACGACGCAGCCCTGTCCACACTGGTTGACCTGATCTCAACCAACCATACCTACTTTAACCGGGAGAAGGCCCATTTCGAGTTCTTTTCCGAAACGGCCCTTCCGGAAATCATTCAGCGTCTGCGTCAGCAGGGACGAAACGACATTCGAATCTGGTGTGCCGGTTGCTCCTCGGGCGAAGAGCCTTACACTCTACAGATGCTGATGCTTGAGGTATTGGGGAACGATTACAAGAACTGGGATGCCGGCATTCTTGCAACCGATATCTCCGATCGTGCGCTGACCATTGCCCGTCAGGGAACCTACCCCACGGATCGGGTCGATGCACTGCCGGAAAACCTGCGCCGTAAATACTTTCAGAAGGTCGGAGAAGACCAATGGAAGGTCGCCCCGCAGGTGCAGAACGAGGTACTGTATCGCCGTCTCAACCTGATGAATAAAACCTTTCCGTTCAAGAAACCGTTTCAAATGATCTTCTGCCGCAATGTGATGATTTACTTTGATCAACCCACTCGGGAAGCCTTGGTAAGCCGGTTCCATCAGTTTACGGAACCCGGAGGGTACCTGTTTATCGGCCATTCGGAAACTCTGGGCCGCAAACAGGGTATCTACAACTACCTGTTACCCGCGCTCTACCAAAAAGGTGAAGCCTGATGCACAGAAAGGTTCGCGTCCTCATTGTCGACGATTCCGCCCTGGTGCGGAACATTCTCAGCCAGGGTCTGGCCATGGATCCGGGCATCGAAGTCGTTGGTACCGCTGCCGACCCTTATATGGCCCGGGATAAAATCGTCGAATTACAGCCCGACGTGCTGACTCTGGATGTGGAAATGCCCCGCATGGACGGGGTGGCCTTCCTGCAGAAATTAATGCCTCAATACCCGATCCCGGTGGTGATGGTCAGCTCGCTGACGCAGAAGGGTAAGCAGATCACCATGGAGGCGCTGGAAGCCGGGGCGGTCGACTTTGTCGCCAAACCGACCTCCAACGTGGCTCAGGGTCTGCAGGGGATGCTGCTGGAGCTGCGTGCCAAGGTCAAGATCGCCAGTACCGCCAACGTCAGCCACTGGAAAGGCAAGCGGACCGAACTGAAGAAACGGTCTGGTGCCGCCTCCAGCGCCCTGGCCGAGTCGACCGACAAGGTCATCGCTATTGGTGCCTCCACCGGCGGCACCGAAGCGATCCGTGTGGTTCTGGAAGGGTTGCCCGCCAACGCTCCCGGAACAGTGATTGTTCAACACATGCCGATCGGATTCACCAAAATGTTCTCCGATCGCTTGAACAGCCTCTGCTCCATGGAAGTGAAAGAAGCCGAAAATGGCGACCGGGTCCGGCCCGGACTGGTTCTTATCGCACCAGGGGACAAACATCTCGAGGTGATCCGGTCCGGCGGATTTTACCAGATACGCTGTTACGACGGGCCCAAGGTCAGTGGGCATCGCCCTTCGGTAGACGTTATGATGAATTCGGTCGCGAAACATGTCGGTCGCAACGCGGTGGGTGCCATGCTTACCGGGATGGGCGCCGACGGCGCAGAAGGGATGCTGGCCATGAAACAGGCCGGTTCCCGTTGCGTGTCGCAAGATGAAGCCACTTCGGTGGTGTTTGGAATGCCCAAAGTGGCGTTTGAAAAGGGAGGGGCTGAACGACTTCTTCCCATCCATGAAATTGCTCCGGCACTGCTCGGACTCATTACGGAGAAGTAAATGAGCCAACTGATCCTCGGCGTAGGCGACCTGGGGGCCTCAAAAACCTCGGGCGGCTCCGTTAAAACATTCGCTCTTGGATCCTGTGTTTCGGTCCTGCTGCTTGATCCCAAGGTCCGGGCAGTGGGGATGGTCCACGTGGCCTTGCCGGAATCCAAGATCAACCAGACCAAGGCCCAGTCCAAACCGGGGTACTTTGCCGACACCGGCATCCCGACCCTGTTGCAGGAAATGGCCAAGCTGGGATGCAACCCTCGTGGGCAGGGGATGATCGTCAAACTCTGTGGCGGAGCGAATGTCATGGACCCGAACGATACCTTCAATATCGGCAAACGAAACGCGCTAGCGGTAAAAAAAGTATTATGGAAGTACGGCATGGGGGCGGTCTCGGAAGATCTGGGAGGTAACTTCAGCCGGACTGTTACCGTTTTTGTGGACACGGGAGATGTGCTCCTCTCTTCTCCGGGGCGCCCGGACTGGAAGCTGTGAGGAGGGCTGGTCATGACTGATAAAAATATCCGCGAAAGAATCGTCGAAGAAGTCAAAAAGGCCCCGATGCTTTCCATCAGCGCCAGCAAACTGATGGAAATCACCGCTCAGGTCGATCACGAAACCACCGAGGTGGTGGATGTCGTCATGCACGACTCCAACCTGACGGCACGGGTGCTCAAGGTCGTCAACAGCGCTGCTTTCGGTTTGATGTCTCCAGTGACGACAATCGAACGGGCTGTCACCCTCCTCGGAGAACGGGTGGTTGTCGGGATTGCCATCGGTGACTCTGCCGGGCAACTGTTCAATAAAGCTCTCACCGGTTATGAAAGCGCCGGCGGCGAGCTCTGGAAACACGACCTAAGAGCTGCCATCGCCTCTCGCCAGGTCGCCGTTCACGGTAAGGCCGGTATCAGTGCCGATTTTGCCTTTACCGCCGGCCTGCTCCATGACATCGGCAAAGCCTTCCTGTCCGATTTTATGGAAGGGACCGCCGGCCCGATTCTGGAGCAGATTGAAAATAACCAGGCGACAGACTACCTGGAATCCGAGTCGGAACTGCTTGGCATCAACCATACCGAGGCCGGTCTGATTCTTGCCGAATACTGGAGCCTGCCGGAACCGCTCAAGGTCGTTATCCACCATCACCACCACCCGGACCAGGCTCCTGAAGAGTTTAAGGCCCTGACCTACTGTGTTCATCTCGGCGACATCATTGCCATGATGGGCGGTTGCGGGACCGGGTCCGACACCCTGCAATATAATCTTGATCCTGAATATATTCGTTACCTCGATTTATCGCCGACACAGCTGGCAGAAGTTCTGCTGGAGGTCGACGAAGAGTTTGCCAAAGTGTCTGGATCCATTGCGGAATCCAAGGAGAGCCCTCGATGAAAAAAATTATTATCGCCGACGATTCCAGTACGGCTCGGATGTTTATCCGCCGCTGCCTTCAGATTATCGGTCTGGGGGATTCGGATTTCACCGAAGCCGAAGACGGGAAGATCGCCCTGGATGCTGCAAAAGCGGATCCGCCTGACCTGCTCATCACCGACCTGAACATGCCCAACATGGACGGTGAAGAGCTGCTGAAACGGGTCAAGTCCAGCCCCAAACTGAATATACTTCCGGTTCTGGTCATCACCAGTGCGGGGAACCCGGCTCGAGAAAAAGTGCTGCTGGAGATGGGCGCCATCGGAGTCCTGCACAAACCGGTCTCTCCCGCGGTGATGGTGGAAGCTTTGTCCGATTTTATGGATTAATAACCAACGGCGGTTCCCTGTGGAGCCACGCATGGAGGAGAAGATGAGCACATCCGACCAACTGAAAGATGTCATGTTTGACGCGGTCAGCGAGTCGATCGAGAACATGGCCTTTATGGAAGTCACCCACGGCGATAACCCGCCGGAAGAAGACCTGATGTGGGTCAGCATGTCGATTGAAGACCCGATCAAAGATACCCTCTACCTGGGCGTGCCGGAACCGCTGATGAAAGAGCTCACCGCCGGTGTCTTTGCCATGGATGAGGACGAGCTGGAGGAGCAGCTGATCAAAGATACCCTGGCCGAACTGCTCAATACCCTGGGGGGCGTCTTCTACACCAAGGCCCTGCCGGAGAGCCAGACCTATCAACTCGGTCTGCCGGTTCACGGCGAAGGGGAATTCCCGATTTCCGGGGATCAGGCCTACTGCTGGTATATGCAGCTGGAAGACACCACAATCGTGATTGCTGCAAACGGTGACGGGTTAAAAAATCTTTAAAGATTTCCGTTAGATCAACCGATTTAATATCAACAAGGAGTGAATAACTATGGGTAAGACAGTACTGATTGTTGACGATTCCAACACCATGCGGAAGATTGTTTCCCGTTCCCTGCGTCAGGCCGGCCTGGACTTCGACGACATCCTGGAGGCCGGTGACGGTCAACAGGCACTGGAAGTCCTGGGAGCCAACCAGGTGGACCTGGTTCTGTCGGACATCAACATGCCCAATATGAACGGTATTGAGTTCCTGCGTGCCAAGGCGGAAAACGATGCCATTAAAGAGATTCCGGTCGTCATGATTTCAACCGAAACCGGGGCGGATATTATCGGCGAAGCGACTGCACTGGGAGCCAAAGGCGCTATCAAGAAGCCTTTCACCCCCGACTCGGTCAACGATATCATCGCCCCCCTGCTCTAAACGGAGGAGAGCCGCATTATGGCACTGGCACAGGACATTATTGCAACGACCCAGGAGATCTTCTCCACCATGATCATGCTGGACGTGACTCCCGGGGAGCCCTGTAGCCGTCCGGAGGGGCCATTCAAGAACAGCGTTTCTGGTATGGTCGGAATGGCGGGCCAAGTCAAAGGACTTCTCGCCATCCATCTCAATGAGGATGTTGCCAAAACGGTAACCGGAAACTTCCTCGGGATGGAGGTGGAAGAGGTCGACGAGGATGTCAGGGACGCTATCGGCGAACTGGCCAACATGCTGGCCGGCAACATCAAAATGGCCCTGACCGAAAAAGGGAACGATATCAAACTCTCGATCCCTTCGGCCATTTCCGGCGAAGAATATACCATCGACAGCATGACCGACGCTGAGATCACAGTCGTGCCGTTCTCCCTTGAAAGCGGCGAATTCATGGTTGAGTTCCAGGTGGAAGGTGCCTAGGAGCAGCGTATGGGTACACCAGTGAACTACGCTGCCCAGATTGCAGCAGCTACTCTGGACATCTTCGAAACCATGATTCCTATGGAGGTTACCTCCGGTGAACCGATGGTGGGAGAGAAGATCGAGATTTCGGCCTATCTGACCAGCATGCTGGGGCTGTCCGGCGACTTTGCCGGGATGCTGAACATCCATTGTCCCAGCGACATCGCCTGCCTGATTACCGGGGCGATGCTGGGGATGGAGGTGGATGAAGTCGATGAGGATGTCAAGGACGCTCTAGGCGAGGTTGCCAATATGGTGGCCGGAGGTCTCAAAATTTCTTTGGCGGATTCCCAGATCGACGTCGAACTGGCCATCCCGTCGGTGATTGCCGGCAAATCCTACACGATCACAGCCCCGGAAGGGACGCAAAAGGTGGTTGTTCCGTTTGAAACCCCATCCGGTCCTTTCTGGGTTGAGTTGAAATTCCGCCGAACGAGCTGATAGAATTCGAGCGTCGCAGATGTGACGCTCGTTTTAATTCTACCGATAGGCAACCGGGACCATGAATCAACAGGCGATTGTCGAAACCATACTCACCAACTCCCTGAAAAAAATCGGGACGGATGTGGGAGAATTGCTCGGACAGGAACTCACCTTTGGTGATACCGGCTTTGAGCGGGTCGACAAAAGCGCCTACTTTTTCGATAACCCGCGTGGGAAATCCCTGCTCACCGGTCTGACGGTATCGGGAGACCAGGAAGGGACTGCCTACCTGGTCATGCCGGTTGCGGCGGCGATCCAGTTGGGCGGCACCCTGATCATGCTGCCCGAAGACAGCATCGCGGAAAAGGTCCAATCCGAAGAGATCGGACCGGACGAGACCGATGCCTTTTCCGAGATCGCCAACATCCTGACCGGATCGTTGTCCCGCACCTTTGAATCCCAATACAGCAAAAAACTTCATCTGGCCAAAGGCGAGACAGAAGAACTTATTCCGACCAAGGTTGATGCCGAGGCCGACACGCCCTTCCCCCCCGGCGACTACCTGCTCTGCTCGGCCGAGATCAAACTGGAAGGGAATTCTCTGGGTCCCCTCGACCTGATTTTCGCGTCGGACCTACTGGGACTGGAAGGAGAAGCGCCTGCCGGAGGTGAGACGGCTGAGGCTCCCTCCGATGTGCCCGAAACCGACTCGGTA
>JANQIN010000252.1 GCA_028282145.1 Thermodesulfobacteriota bacterium
ATAGTTGGCGCCGCAGATCTCCACTGTCAGCCCGGGTTTGGCACCACCGGGATGAGCATCGGTGGCAGGATCCCAGTCCTGAAGTCGAATCGGGTGCCCCAGACTTGCGGTCAGACCAAGAACTTTCGCCAGTTCGAAGACGCCGGAACGACGACCGGAGGAGCCATCGAGGCTGATCAGACGGTGAGGGCGGTCACCAAGGATTCTTTTCGCCATGCCGGCGAGTCGACTTCCAGGGCCGACCTCGATAAAGACCCGGGCACCTGCTTTGTACATCGCCTCGATCTGTTTAACAAACTGAACCGGCCGCGCCAGCTGGCCCGCCAAAACCTCCATCGAGCGGTAGGTGTCGGCCGGATATTCCTCACCCAGGGTGTTGGAGAAAACGGGAGCGGCAGGAGATTGGAAAGGGCCGTCCTGAAGAGCTTTCAGCAGAGGCTCGGCAGCTTTTTCCACCAGAGGGCTGTGGAAAGCAGCGGCCACATCCAGCCGTGTACAGCGAGCACCTTTGGTTTTGAGAATCTCTTCAGCTTTGACAATGGCTTCACGGGTGCCGGAAAGAACCCCCTGTTCCGGGGTATTCCGATTGGCCAGGACCAGGTCAAGGTTCTCTTGTTGCAGGAACGCATCGATCTCTTCCAGCGGCAGTGCGACAGCGAGCATCGTTCCCAGGTCGGCACCATCGCCGGCCATCAGTTCACCGCGAAGCCGGGACAGTCGAGACAGGGTCTCCGGGTTGTAGGCACCGGCAGCACAGAGAGCGACCAGCTCACCATAGCTGTGGCCCGAAAACAGATCTCCTTGAACACCAAATCTTTTCAGCAGATGATAAGCACCGATACTGACAGCTCCAAGCGCGGGCTGAGCCATCTCCGTGCGGGTCAGATTAGAGACCTGTGCTTTTTTCGTTGTCGTATCAAAAGAAGGTGGTGGAAACAGCGTGCCCGCCAGATCGGCCTTTTTCTCGAGACGAAGATGAGCTTCGGAAACCGCCTTAAGGAACTCCGGGAACTGATTGGCGAGATCCTGCAACATCCCGGGATACTGGGCCCCCTGACCGGGGAAGAGGATGGCCGTTTTGGGGGAACCGGAACATTGAGACCAGTAGATTCCATCGGGGGCCTCCCAGCAACTGGGAACCTCCTCGGCGGTTAACATCTGAACGATGGTATTTTTCTGACGCTCCAGCCTTTCCGAGCCGGGTTCAGTCACCCACAGCAGTCGACACGTGTCCGTGGCGGAAAAACTCTCTCGGGTTTCTCGGGCCTGTTCACGCAACTCGTCCCAGACGACAGACGTATCCAGTGCCTGGACCTTCTGCAGAACCCCGGTCGAAGACTCCGCCGAAAAAGCCAGAATCTGAACCTCTCCATCCCAAACGGTTTCCGAGCGATCCCTGGCGTACTCTTCGAGGACCACATGGTAGTTGCTGCCCCCGAAGCCGAAGGAACTGACCCCCGCACGGCGAGGATGCGCGTTTTTGGGTAACCAGGGCCGGGCTTCGGTGTTGATATAAAAAGGTGTATCTCCTTCGACGACCGCAGGAAGAGGCTCTGTCACCTTGATGGTCGGCGGAAGGACTTTGTGGTGCAACGCCAGAGCTGCTTTGACGATGCCTGCAGCACCTGCGGCAGCTTTGGTGTGGCCGATTTGTGACTTGACGGAACCCAGAGCACACCAGGGCGAGGTTGCATCACCAAACACCTCACGCAAGGCTCGGACCTCTACTGCATCGCCGACTTTGGTCCCTGTGCCGTGGGCTTCGATCATTTCAACGGTCTCCGGGGAGACCTGAGCCAGCCGGTAAGCGTTTCGCAAAGCCTCGACCTGTCCTTTGGCGTTGGGAGCGTAGATGGCCTCTCCCTTACCGTCACTGGATGTGCCCAGCCCTTTGATCACCGCGACAATCTTGTCGTTATCGCGCGCTGCATCTTCCAGGCGTTTGAGGACCAATACACCAAGACCTTCACCCAGGATGGTCCCGTCACCGTTGGCATCAAACGGCTTGGCGTTGCCTTCCGGAGACAGGGCCGGAGTCTTGCTGAAGCAGGTATACATAAAAATGTCGTTAAAGGTATCGACCCCGCCGGTAACGACCATATCCGACCGGCCCGATTCCAGTTCCAGCGCCGCCAGATGAAGGGCGCTAAGAGAGCTGCCGCAGGCAGCATCGACGACGCAGTTGGTTCCACCGAAATCAAAATGTCGTGCAATACGGCCGGCAACGACGTTTCCGAGGAGGCCGGGAAAGGAGTTCTCCTGCCAGGGAACATAGCCCTCGGCGATCCGTTCCACCGCTTCATCCGCGACCTGTTCAGGAATCCCGGAATCCAGCATCGCCTGACGCCAGATCGGTCGCCCAAGGCGAGCTCCCAGAGGGATGACCATCTCGGTGGCCCCGGTCACCCCGAGCAGGGTACTGATACGGGTACGGTCGAACTCTCGATCCACGGTATATCCGGCGTTATTCAGGGCCTGTTGTGTTGCAATCAGTCCGAGGAGTTGAGAGCTGTCGATCGCTTCCAGGGCATTGGGAAGGATGCCGAATTCCATCGGGTTGAACTGCACCGGCGACAGAAAGCCGCCTTTGCGACCGTAGGTCTTGTCGGGTGTTGAAGGGTCCTCGGAAAAGTAATCTTCCGGAGACCAGTGTGTCAGGGGAACATCCGAGATGGTATCGACTCCTCGACGGATATTGGTCCAGTATTCATTCAGGGACCCGGCCTGGGGGAAAAGGCAGCCGAGGCCGATGATTGCCAGAGGCATTGCCGTTTTGTTCGCGGTGACAGATGCAGATTTTGTCAACGGAGATACTCCTTCAATTGTTCCATCAATACGGGGCGAAAAGCCGGACGAAATTCAGCTGTGTCAAGCCCCTGCTGTTGCAATGTGGATTGACGCAGATGCAATGCGGCTCCTCGCAGGATATTCAGGGCGACTGTCGCCACTTGGCGGGTTTCCGGATTTTCAAGAAAAGTTCCCCGGGCCCATTCATTAAATGCGCCCATGGCAGGGCCGCACCAGATCTGGAAATCGATCTTCCGGGCCAGATCGCCCTGATTCGCCCATCGGGGACTCATACCAAGATACCAGCGGAAAACGAGAGCCATTTTATGGCGGCTGTCGGCTTCAGCCCTTCGAATCTGGGCAGGGTCATGGGCTGAAAAGAAGCGTTTTGTTTCCTCCCACACGGCTGCGAAGCTCATTTGAAAAACAGATTTTTCCAGTTTCTCCTGTTCTAAGGGAGGAACCTGATCCCAATCGTGGCAGGCTTTATACAATTCATACAATTTGGAGGCTCGCATGGAGAACATGGTTCCACGCTTGACGACTTGAACCTTGCCGCCCATTTCGAACATATCCGCCGCCGGTGCCATGATGATATCGGCTTGACGCGTTTCCGCCAGCATCTGACGGACGGCATCGGAGGTCCCTGCTTCGATGCACGCCTGATTGATCGAGCCGGTAACAATAAAGTCGGCCCCCATAGCAAATGCGGCCGCAGCTGCGGCCGGAGTGCCGATTCCACCACCGAGGCCCAGATAGACCGGTCGTTGATATTTATACAGTTTGACGGCACGATCTCGAACCGTTGCGATGGTCGGAAAGAGCGCAGGCATGGGGCGGTTATCCGAATGCCCACCCGAATCGGCCTCGGCGGTAATGGCGTCGGCCATGGGAATTTGGGCGGCCAGCTCCGCCTGTTCTTCGGTAATAGCGCGACACGAAACCAGCTCGCGTAAAAATTTCTGAGGGGGAGGGCTGCAGAATTTCTCTGCGATTTCCTCGCGGGAGACTTTGGCGATGATTCGGTTGGGAGCCACAGGGACGCCATCTGCACCCCGATGAATGCCGGCAATACGATACCGAACGATATCGACCGTCAGATCGAGGTAAGCTGCGGCTTCCACCAGCTGTACCTGCCGCTTGAGAAGAAGGTCGACAGTTCCCTGTTCAAGCAACGGCTCTGTCGGGCTGTGCAAAAGGTTGATACCCCAGGGGATCTCCGTGGGTAACTGTTGCAGCCGATCGATGGCACCGGAAATCTCGGGAACCTGCAGACCGCCGGCACCGAAGAACGACAGCATCCCCTGACGACCGAGGGCTTCAACCAGCGCAACCGAACTGATGCCCTTGGCCATGGAGCCACCGACATAGGCGTATTTGAGCCCGAAAGACTGCTGAAACGTTCTGGAGCCGAGAGAGGACAAAGGTAAGGCGGGTGCGTGCGCTTTCACCAACGGGCCCTGTTGTTGGTCTGTGTCCCAGGAAATATGCCCTCCTGAACAGGCGAGTGCCCCCTCCGGCGATTCGATCACAGTGATGGGCATGGAGAGAGCGTGAAAGGCATCAGCGACCGAAGGATACCGGTGAGACTGCGACGTCTCAATAAAAACCGCCGGGGCAACCGTTTTTCCTTGAGGAATTTCCAAGAGATTCAAAGGGATGCGTTCTCCTTCGCTATTGAATCCGAATTCAGCCGAAATAAACAGAAGTTTGATCGAAGCATGCTGCCCATCGGTCCAGTGATGGAAAGCTCCGTAATATACCGCAAAAGGGCAGTTTTACCAAGGGGGAATGCTGTTTGGGCCAAGGGTTAGAATAATCGGTCAAAGGGAAAAAATTGTCTTGACAGGCTAGAGAGGCTTTGATAGAAAATTGCCCTCTTTTGGGGCGTCGCCAAGCGGTAAGGCACCGGGTTTTGATCCCGGCATTCCCAGGTTCGAATCCTGGCGCCCCAGCCACTCAAAATCAGCCGTCAAGGTGAAGGATAAAGAGCTCTCCCGAGGGGGGGCATAAGACAGGGCCCTGTGCCCTGTCTTTTTTATTTGGGCCATAGGGGAACCCCGGGGTTCGTGTTATAGTGCCATGGGCCCAAATCCATGCCGTTAAAACGTCTTCCGATGTGATTGCAGCGCGCTTCCCGGGAAACATCTTTGATGAAACGGTTCTTTTCTCGAAATTTTCTCACTACCGTGTTCGGGGTTCTCTTTTCTCTGGTATGTGTGTTTCCCGCATCCCAGGCCCGGGGCGGATTGCCTCAGGAAGAGACACTTTTCACCCTGTGGCCATTGATCGATTACCGCCATGATCCCAACAGCGGATATACCCGTTGGGGATTTTTGGGACCCCTTTTCCGCCATTCTTCGACTCTCCAAGGTTCAGACTGGGCCGTTCGACCCCTGGTTTTTTCAAAAAAGGACCTCTCTACAGACACCCGGGAAATCGATATTCTTTACCCGCTGTACACCTATCGCTCCAAGACGCAGGAATCTCGGAGCAACTTCTTTCAGCTTTACCAACATCGCCAGAATGGATCGGAAAACGACTGGACCCTGTTCCCGTTTCTTTTTTCCACCCAATCCAAAGAAGGTGAACGGGATTTTGCTTTCTTCCCGTTTGGCGGGACCATCCATCGGCGATTCGGCAAAGACCGCATTGACTTCACTCTGTTTCCATTTTATTCCAGCACCCGGACAGAAGATCGGCGGGTGACGCACTCTCCCTGGCCGTTTTTTGCAACCATTAAAGGCCCGGGCATCTCCGGTTACAAGCTCTGGCCTCTCTATGGGGAACATCTGCGTAACGGTGTGTATGAACATCGTTACTGGTTATGGCCGTTCTTCTATCATTATCAGGACGATCTCGATACGGAAGCTCCCCGTGAGCGTCTCGGGTTCTTTCCGTTCTATATGGCTGACCGGAAACCGGACTCCGATCATACGCACTTTCTCTGGCCTCTCTTCAGTTGGAAGGAGGATAGGGAAAGGATGTTTAAGGAGAGTTGGACTCCTTGGCCGTTGATTCGGTCGGTCGAAGCGGAAGGATATGAGGTGAGCCGGTTTCTGCCATTTTATTCCGACGAGCAGGAGCCGGGGTTCCATAAACAATGGGTTCTCTGGCCGTTATACCAGCGTACGGAAAAGACCGGCGGTCGGTATCGGAAGAGGGACCGCGTCCTGTTTTTTCTCTACAGTGATCTCCGACAGGGATCCGACCGGGAGCATATCCGCAAGGAACGTGTGGCTCTCTGGCCCCTCTTTACCTGGGAAAAAGTGGATGGGGTTGAGAGGTTTTATTGCCTGTCCCTGCTCGAACCGTTCTTTCCCGAAAACAGATCGATAGATCGTTCCTGGGGGCCTCTTTGGCGTCTCTACCAGAGCCGGACCGATGCCGATGGGACCCGGGCACGCAGCTTTCTATGGAATCTTTACTGGGAAGTCTCCCGAGGCGACGATACGGCCTACGAACTTTTTCCTCTTTTCCAGGTGAAAAAGCAGGTGCAGCAGGAGCTAAAAGAGGTTAAGTTGCTGAAAGGCCTGTTGGGATTCCGTACGCAGGGTAAGGAGCAGACGTTGTATTTCCTCTTTATACCGATCCCTTTAGGAAAAGACACGTCGTTCACAGGTGAGGAGCCCGGGACATGATTACCGCATTCGGTCGCAGTCTATTGCGCACCTCCCAGGCTGTCGGTGAGCTTCTTGCCCTGGCCACCGAAACACTCTATTACTGTCGTCGCATTCCTCAGTCGGTCCGTCCAATCGCCTTGCAGATGGTGCATATCGGCATCCATACACTGCCTATCGGCATCTTGATGGCTTTTTTCGTCGGAATGGTGCTGGCGTTGAATACCGGTATTGTTCTGATTCAGTACGGCGGTACCGGGTACATCGGCGGGATTGTAGGGATGTCGATGGTGAAAGAATTGGGACCGGTGATGACGTCCTATCTGGTGGCGGGGCGCATCGGTTCCTCCATGGCGGCCGAAATCGGCGCCATGCAGGTCTATGAGGAAATTGATGCCCTTTACACACTCCAGATCAACCCGGTGCGTTACCTGGTCATGCCCCGATTCGTGGCCTGTGTTCTGACCCTGCCGGCTCTGGTGACCTTCGTTATGCTTGTCGGGATCGCTGGAGGTGGATTGGTCTGCATGTCCAACCCCCGGATTCAGGTGCCGCTCTCGGTTTATTACGAAGGAGTCCTGCAGACGCTGGACATCTTTGAACTGTTTAAAGGGTTGGCGAAATCGGTCGTTTTTGGCGCAATTATTTCGCTTGTAGGCTGTTACAGCGGATTTCGGACACAGGGTGGGTCCCGAGGGATCGGGCTCTCCACCACCCGGGCCGTGGTGATGTCGTTTCTGTTGATCCTGGTGGCCGATTACTTCCTAACCCGGGTACTGATGTGAGGGGCCCATGAGACGACCAGGCCGATGGCACCGTATAACTCATGGTTTCAGCAAATATTCAACGGCAGAGCGGTTTCACGAGGGCGACTATCACCAGCCCAGAGGAGTCGGGCTGGTGATTGACCGCCTGGACAAGTCATTTCATGGCAAAAAGGTTCTGGATCAGATATCACTGACGATTGAGCCGGAAGAGACGTTTGCGATTATCGGCCCCTCCGGGACTGGAAAATCCGTTCTTTTACGCCATATCATGGGACTCACCGAGCCGGACACCGGAGAGGTGCGAATTAACGGTGTCCCACTCGATATGTCGGACACCGAGGTCGGGTATCGAGCGAGCATGGTTTTTCAGACCTCCGCTCTTTTCAACTCTCTTTCGGTCGGCGAAAACGTGGCCCTGTGGCTGCGAGAAAAGCAGGTGGTGGACGAGGAACTGATAGAACAGATCGTCGATGAAAAGTTGAATCTCGTCGGGTTGGGGGGGACTCAGAGGTTAGCCATCTCGGAGCTGTCAGGAGGTATGAAGAAGCGGGTTGCGATTGCACGATCTCTGGCAGTCAATCCGGATCTTTTGCTGTATGATGAACCGACCGCCGAGTTGGACCCGGTGACAACGGATGAGCTTGCCCGTGTGATTGAAGATCTCCGATCCAGAGTCTCCATGACCACGGTGATCGTGACACATGATCTGAACTTTGCCCTTCATCTGGCCGATAGAATCGCGATGATGTCCGGTGGAAAGATCGTGGAAATCGGCACACCTGAAGCCATCCGATCCAGTGAGAACCCCACGGTACGCAACTTCATCTATACAACGACAAAGGGCCTTCAAGGAGGCTGAAATGGCTGTTAAGACAGAAACCAAAGTCGGACTTTTTTTCCTCTGCGCACTGATTGTGCTCGGTGTGATGATCGAGCTGGTCGAAGATTGGAATCCTTTCAGCAGTAAAGTCCACTATAAGGCCTATTTTCAATCGATTGTCGGTCTGAACCCTGGAGACCCGGTGCGAGTGGCCGGAGTCCAAGTAGGCAAGGTCGATAAAATCAGTATCGATGAAGGGCAGGTCCGGGTCGACTTTTATGTGGAAGAAGAAACGCGAATTAAGAAAGACGCCCTGGCGGAGGTACGTCAGACCAACCTTCTGGGCGGCTTATTTCTCGGCATCGGATTTGGCACACCGGAAAGTGCGTTTTTGAGCCCCGGGGAAGCGGTTCCGACGCGCCAGGGGACCAGTATCGATCAGATGTTATCCAGCTTTGATCGTAATCAGGAGAAGATTCTGGGGCAGCTTGGAGAAATCCTGGACCGGGGGCAAAGACCGATCATTGATGCCTTTTCGCATCTTGACAGCGTTCTCGGCAAGATCGACCGTGGTGATGGAACGCTGGGCAAGCTGGTGAATGATCCGGCGCTTTACCGGGATCTTTCCAATTCGGTCAGCCGTTTGAACGCCATCATTACCCGCGTGGAGAAAGGAGAGGGCGCTCTCGGCAAGGTCATGACCGACGAGCGGCTCTATACCGACCTCAGTGCAGCCGTCACACAGTTACGGTCCCTCACCACCCAGTTGGAATCTGGAGAGGGGACCCTCGGTAAATTACTGACAGAAGACGACCTGTACGACGAAACCCGGCAGACTCTGGCCCGGATTGACAATATCGCCAGAAAGATTGACGAAGGACAGGGAACGGTTGGCAAACTGATCAATGAGGATAAACTCTATGTCGATGCCAATACCACTTTGAAGAAGGTTGAAAAGGCTGTTGACGGTCTTGGAGACAGTGGCCCGGTCTCGGCACTGGGTGTAGTCGTCGGCACACTGTTTTAATACCCTGGAGCAATTCCGGTGCAATCCTGACCAGTTTCGGTTGACAGACCGGATTGCGGCTGATAAAACCCCGGAAACTGAAAAGAAAATTCCCTGATGGAGGCATCGAATGAACCCGTTGGCGGCCCAGCTGAATGAACAGATTTCGCAGTGCAATCCTCATGTCCTTGAGATGTTGTCCGACCTCGGACAGAAGCTCTTTTTCCCAAAGGGAATTTTGAGCCAGTCCGCAGAAGCCAAGGAAAAAGCGCATAAATTCAATGCCACTATCGGAATTGCCACCGAAGATGGCGGGCCGATGCATCTCGCATGCATTCAGGACAAGTTGTCCGCCTTTGACCCCAAGGATATCTATCCTTACGCCCCCCCGGCCGGGAAGCCTGAGCTTCGCAAGCTCTGGGTGGAGAAGATGCGCAAGGAGAATCCCAGCCTCGCAGGCAAGGTGATCAGCAATCCCGTCCTGACCAATGCCCTGACGCATGGGCTGGCGATCGTTGCCGACATGTTCATGGATGCCGGTGACCATGTGATCATGCCGGACATGATGTGGGGCAACTACAACCTCGGCTTCGGAGTCCGCCGGGGAGCCGCTATCAAGAAATTCAATACGTTTACTCCGGAAGGCGGTTTCGATACCGACGCTTTCAAAACTCAGCTGCAGGCGACCGCTGGGGAAAAAGGCAAGGCGATTGTTGTATTGAACTTCCCCAACAATCCCAGCGGCTATGCTCCTACCGAAGCAGAGGCCGATGCGCTTGTGGCTGCTATTCAGGAGGTTGCCGAGGGCGGTTGCAACATCGTGGTCATGACCGACGATGCGTATTTCGGCCTTTATTACGAGGACGATTCGATGAAGGAGTCGATCTTCGGTAAACTGGCCAATTTAAACGAACGTGTTCTGGCGATCAAGCTCGACGGTGCGACCAAGGAAGAGTTCGTCTGGGGATTCCGCGTCGGCTTTATCACCTTTGCCAACGGCACAGGTACCGGGAGCGAAGATCTCCTGATCGCCCTTGAGAAGAAGGTCATGGGGATCATCCGTGGCACCATCTCCAACGTACCTCACCCCAGTCAGACCTTTGTTATCGAGGCCTTGAAACACCCCGAATTCGATGCTCAGAAGCAGCAGAAGTTCCTGGTATTGAAAGGGCGGGCCAACAAAGTCAAAGAGGTTCTCGACAGTGGCAAGTACGATGACGCCTGGGAGTACTATCCGTTTAACGCCGGTTACTTCATGTGTCTGAAGATGAAGAATGTCGATGCTGAGAAGCTGCGGATTCATCTGCTGGATCAATACGGTGTCGGCGGGATCTCCATCGGCGCCACCGATTACCGCGTGGCCTTCAGCTGTATCGCTGAGGGCGATATCCAGGAACTGTTTGACCTGATTTATCAAGCCGCCAAGGATCTCGAATAAAAATTAGAGATTGCAAGGAAAGATCTTGAATTTTATTGATTTTTCGAGAACAGAAGATTCAAGCCCATGGATGGGCGAGTCAAAAACAGGGGCGTTGTAAGCCCCTGTTTTTGTCAGTGGCGCAAAATCGCACTTTTGCGGAACGAGCATGACAACCATCAGGATGTTGGTTGCCATCAAACGAACTGGCCCGCAATAGCGGGCCTTTTTCATTTGAATATGGACAGACTTTACGGGCTCTTGAAAAAAATACGCGTACTCCCCCTGATGCCGAGACTGATTCCGGAGGGTGAATCTCTCTATCTGGTTGGGGGGGCTGTGCGCGACTCTCTGATGGGAAGAGAATCCCGGGATTTCGATTTCACCGCTTCCTTCGATCCCACGGCCCTGGCACAGGAGTTTGCACGCCAGACGGCCGGAACCTGGTTCTGGCTCGACCAGGAACGTCAGCAAAGCCGTGTGGTTCGGAAGCTTCCTTCCGGGCCTGTGTTCTACGACTTCGCCCCGTTCCGCGCCCCAACACTTGACGAGGATCTGGGCGAACGGGACTATACCCTGAATGCCATCGCCTGTCCGATACCTCCTCTGTCCACAGACCTGTTGCACGATCCTCTGTTTGGAGAGGAGGCCATCCGTCACCGACTCCTCGTGACCTGCGGCCCTGAGGTGCTGGCAGAAGATCCCCTTCGTGTCCTTCGTGGAGTCCGTTACGCCTTGACGCTGGACTGCTGTCCGACCCCGGAGACCCTGATGGAGATGCACAAAGCAGCGCACCGGTTGGGAGAAGTCCCTATCGAGCGTGTCAGTCAGGAGCTTCTGATCTGCTGGAACTCCGGACAATTCAAGGATTTCCTGGCCCTCCTGGTTGAGATTGGAGCCTTGTCACAGGTCTTTTCCCAGCCTTTGACCAAGCAGGGTCTGGATAAGGGTCTCAATGTTCTCGAAGGGGCCCAACGGGAACTTTTCAACCTGACGCGGCAGCGGCAAGGAAGACAGGTTGCAAAGGTATTAAGTGAGCTTTGGCAACACCAATGTACAACCGAAACCCTTCTCTTGCTGGCCCTGTTCATGGGAGCTGTCGGAATCAAACGTCCCGAAGAGGTGCTCCGCCGCTATTGGGGACTGGGGAAGGGCCCGGCCGCTTTTGCCAGAGACCTTCTGTCCCAGACACCCGAGGTCTGGGATCATTTAAAGCACCTTGCCCGCACACCTCGGGCACGGGCTCTCTGGATTGAGCAACTCGGTACGGCCCCTGAAGGAAAGCTGCTCTGGCACCTGATGTTGAACCCCAACGACGTTGCGGGTAAGCGGTTTGCTCTTGAAGCACTTCATGAATGGCCCCGGATGAACCGGAACGGAAGGGTCCCGGACCTGGTCAGCGGACAATGGCTGCAACAGGTTGTACGGATAAAACCGGGACCCAAGGTCGGTGCATTACTGCAGAAAGTGAAGCAGGAAGAGATGATTGGGCGGATTCGTTCCCCCGAAGAGGCAAGGGCCTATTGTCTGGGAAAAAACCTTTGACAAAGGGGGAGGGCGTTTTTATAGTAGCCCTCTCTGTACGCGGGATTAACTCAGTTGGTAGAGTATCAGCTTCCCAAGCTGAGAGTCGCGAGTTCGAATCTCGTATCCCGCTCCAAAGTCAAAAGCCCGGGCCGGCAGGCCTGGGCTTTTCTGTGTCAGGATGTTTCCGGCCAGGCCAGTTTGAGCCCCAATGCAATTAATACGGATCCGGCGGCACGATGAATCCATGTACCGGCATCCGGTTTTTTCTTCAGCCAGGAGCCCACAACTCCGGCAAACCAACCGACAAGATTGAATCCGATAAAGGTCAGCACAATAAAGGTCAGCCCCAGAAGCAGCATCTGCAGGGCAGGGCTGCCGTTCTCGGGCCGGATAAATTGGGGGAAGAACGCCAGAAAGAACACGGCCACTTTGGGGTTCAGAAGATTCGCGATGACCGACTGCCGGAATATGACCCACAGGTCCTTTCCGTTCCCTTCCTCTCTCTGGTTCAGATCCAGTTTTCCGGCACGGAACAGCTTGATACCCAGATAGATCAGATAGGCACCTCCCGCCAGTTTCACCAGCATAAAAGCGTTAGCGGAAGAGGCCAAGATGGCCGACAATCCGACGACCGCCGCCAGAGTGTGAACAATATTTCCGAGACTGAAGCCGGTTGCCGCAGCAAAAGCAGCGCCGCGGCCCTGAGCGACGCCCCGGGTCATGACATAGATGATATCCGGGCCGGGGGTAAAGATAAGAACAATCGATGCGGCGGAGAACAGGGTAAGTTGCGTCCAGGTGATCATTCGGTTTCCTTACTGACTTTACCGCGCAGGCGTTTGGTCTGGCTGCGACGGGTTTTGGCTTTCAGCCGGTCCTGAATGCTGCCATAGGTCGGCTTGGTCTTTTTTCGGGCCCGTGGTGGCCTGGCCGCGGATTTTATCAGTGCGACAAGTCGCTGTATAGCCTCTTCGCGATTTCGTCGCTGACTGCGATGACTGTCACACAGAATACGGACCATCCCTTGTTGAATTCGCTGATCCGATCGCTGAAGAAGTCTTTGACGCACCGGTTCGGGAAGATGCGCCCGGTAAAGGTTGAACTGCAGCAGGATAGCCGTATCGCTGGTATTGACGTGCTGTCCCCCCGGGCCACTTGACCGCTGGGCTTTTATCGTAATATCCCTCTCCTCGATCGAGAGGTCCTGGGTTACAACAATCATGGTTTTTCCGAAGTGTCCTTCAGAGTCTTTTGCCGCTCCAGACGTTCACGAATCAGACGGATATGAAGCCTCAGATTGTATTGAGCGTCCATATAGGACTTGGGAACAGCGACCTGCATCACATCGTGTTCCACCTCTTGCAAACGGGCCAAAAGGTCCATGCTTGCTTCAGGCGATTCGAATGCCTCAGACTCCAGGTCCAGTTCGCGTAGCTGATCGTACCAGCGGTAGATTTTGCGGCGCACTCGCCAACGATAGGTCGGGGGCACAACCTTGAACATTGGGATCAGCAGGGTGATCAGGGGGACCAGCATGACGATCATGCGGTCGATCAGGTTGGCGGCCCAGAAGGGAAGGTACCGTTGGAGAAAAGAGGGGCCCTTGGCATAGTACCGGGCAGCATCTTCGCTCAGGGGGAAAGTCGCCGCTTTCCCGTTGGGAAAAACTCCCGGATCCTCAAGGAGGCCGCCGGGACGATGGATTCGGGTTGCTGCCTGCAGGATAAGGCCGATAAGGGCCGGATGGAAATCTTCACGAACGACGAGCGTTGCTGCCGGAGCGAGCAGAACCGTCTCTCGGTGCGGGATATTCTGTTGCAGGTCGACCGCCCCCTGGGGCAAAACCACCCGTGAAAGATAGTGATGATGTTTGACATAGGCATCGGCCCGGTCAAAACTGAAAAGGGTCACTTCGGAGCTTTTCAACAGGGTCTGAACAGCCTCGGAATCGGTTCCTGCAACCAGAAAGGCGACGTCCAGCTTTCCCTCAAGAAGGGCTGTGGCAGCCTCCTTGCCCCCTAAAGGTTGCAGGGTTGTGTTGATCGGTGTGACCCCGTTGTCGGACAGCAACTCCAGAGCAATGGCCCGCGTGCCTGACCCTGCAGGGCCGACACCGAACCGAAGAGCGGTAAGATCGGCCAACTGACTTGGCTGAATGCCTTTCCGGTAGAACACCCAGAGAGGTTCATAGTACAAGCTTCCCAGACTGAGCAATCCTTCTCTGTTCTCAAGACCGATGCCACCCTGGACAAAAGCGATATCGACAGCACCACTGCGGAGCAGTTGAAGGTTCTGCACCGAACCGCTGGTGGTCTGCAGGTCGAGACGGATCTTCTGTTGCCCGAGAATAGCAGAATATTTCTGACCGAAACTGCTGTAAGCCCCGGCCGGGGAACCTGTCGCCATCTTCAGCTGTGAGGGAGGAGCAGGCTCGACAAACTGGTAAGCGGTCCAGAACCCGGCAACGACGAGGACAAGAACGGCAAGAGAAACAAGGAGATGTTCGCGGTGTTCCTGGAAAAATCGGCCCATGGTTACTCCGTGGGTAAACCCCATCGATGTGTCAACCAATCCAACACATCAGCAATATCCAATGTCACAGCCATGGCAATCAGTTCTCCCATCTGATGGATTCCATCCAGCGGAAACGACTGATCGGCGGGAAGGGCCGGCGACAGGCGAAAATAGTTGTTTTTTAACAGCTGGCGGCATTGGAAGTCAGCAACTCCCATCGACCCGTCCATCATCAGAGAGATCAGAGGTCGGGCCCATTGAACATACCCCCAATCCAGGGTTTTTCCTGAAATATAGTTGAGGGTGGTGCCTGTGCCGAGAGAGAGCAGGCGGACATCTTTCAGCGCAGGTGGATGGTTCAACGTGCGATGGTCCTGGGTCTGAGCCAGAGCGGCCATCGAAGGGTTGTTGGCAAAAACGCCGCCGTCGACAAATCCTTCCTCGGAAGGAAAGTAAGTGGGGGCAGCGCTGGTACGAAGACCGACCTTCCAGGCCAACTCATCACCGTCGCTGTCTCCACCGGGGAAGTTGTGGAAGAATTTCGGACACCAAGTGCGCTTTTCTGCCGATTCAGCACCGTTGTCCAGGTCAAAGGCCGGAATCAGGACCTTTTTAGAGAGATCGGCAAGGGTGGTCTGTCGGCCCAGGATCTGCTTAAGAAGCTTGCGTAGGCTTTTCTGGGTGTATTCGGCCCCTCTCAGTTTTCCGAGGTCGACCACATCATCCCAGCAACTGTCATCGAAAATATCCTGTCCACGCTCCTCGTAAAGGCTGCGCAGTTCCGTCGGCGACAGTCCCGCAGCCAGTCCTAGCGCGAGGATCCCTCCTGTCGACGTTCCGGCAATCAGGTCGACCGAGTCCAGAAAACCGGGTTGGGCTTCGACAATCCGTTCCAGAAGAATGGCGGTCAATACCCCTCGGATTCCTCCACCATCCAGGGACAACACACGATACTCGGACATACGGACCTCCCTGAAAACACTGCATTAAAACGGACCTTTCGCAAAGATAAGTGTAACTGATTCAACACCGCTGTAAAAGGGATAAGATGGAGTTGTCGGAAGGGACGTGAAGAGAATTAAGTCCCATGGAAGCGCTGTATCTGCTAAAATATCCACCTTATTGAAAGGATTTCCGTTACGATGAGTACCGTCCAAAAACTTGTTTTTATCCCTTGCCCGAGGTGCGGGAAAAAAACAGCCTATACCGGCAACCCGACCCGGCCGTTCTGTTCCGAGGCGTGCAAAAATATCGATCTGGCTCAGTGGGATGAAGAATGTTACACCATTCCCGGTCAACATGTCCCGACAACGCCCGACAGCGACGAACTGGATTAGAAGGAGCATTTATGTATCATCTGACCATTCACAGCCATTTTGCGGCCGCACACAACCTGATCAACTACCAAGGGGAGTGTGAGAACCTTCACGGCCACAACTGGAAGGTCGAAGTCACCGTTCAGACCCAGGTTCTTGATGAAGCCGGGCTCGGAATCGATTTCAAGATTCTGAAAACCAGGGTCAATGAGGTCCTGGACGAACTGGACCATGTTTATGTCAACGAGTTGGAATATTTCAAGAATCGCAGTCCCTCTTCGGAAAACATGGCTCGTTACATTTTCGAGCGCGTCGAGGCCTTGCTTAAAGGAACCGATGTGACCGTAGAACGGGTCAACGTCTGGGAGTCGGAGAATGCCTGTGCAGCCTACACCCGTGGCTGAACTACCGGTCATCGAGGTCTTTTCCTCCATTCAGGGGGAGGGCCCCTGGGTCGGTTGCCGACAGGTCTTCGTCCGTCTGGCGGAATGCAATTTGAAATGTCGCTACTGCGACACACCGACCGCCCCACCCGACGTCTGTCGCATTGAGACCCTGCCTGGGACCGAAGAGTTCAAGACGTTGCCCAACCCGGTTCCGGTCGACGTTCTGTTTCTTCTTCTCCGGGACTGGGCCAAAGAAACACCGGGTCTTCATCATTCCATCAGCCTCACCGGTGGAGAGCCTCTGGTGCACAGCGATGCGTTGACCCAGGTTTTGCCGGCCCTGCGTGATGTTCTGCCGGTGTATCTGGAGACCAACGGAACCTTACCGGAAGCCCTTGAGCCGTTGTTGCCGCACCTCGACTTTATCTCGATGGATCTGAAACTCCCTTCCGTTGCCGGAGTCACCCCGCAGTGGGAAGACCATCGTCAATTCCTTCGTCTTGGCTGGAACCTCCCCGGGTACGTCAAGGTGGTGGTTTCTGAACAAACGTGCGAAGAGGAACTGGAAGAGGCGGCCACCCTGGTGGCGGAAGAGGCGGAGAACAAGGATCTCATCCTGCAACCCATCACCCTGGATAACCAGCCTGGCGTCAGTGGGCAACGAATGCACCAGTTTCAGGAAGTCGCGGCAAGAGTGTATCCGCGGGTTCGGGTTATCCCGCAGGTCCACCCCATTCTTGGCGCCCTCTAGCGACAGTTCAAGCAAACGCCACGCGTTTTCAACATAGGGCACAATCATGTTTATCCCGCATCTGACCATGCCCCAGTTTTCTGAAGGGCTTAAGCAAACCCGGGCTGTGGTTATTCCCGTCGGAGCCACGGAAGAACACGGACAGCATCTGCCCCTGGATACAGACACTATGCAGGCTGTCGCGGTGGCACAAAAAGCGTCCGAAAAGCGGGCTCTTTTTGTGGCTCCTCCGGTCCATTACGGGGTCTGTCGTTCCACAGGTGACCATCCCGGGACAATCAGCATTACAACGACGACGCTCGAACTTTTGATAGCGGATATTGGTGCCGGCCTTTACAAACAAGGGCTGCGCCACCTGGTTTTTCTGACCGGACATGCCGGAGGTACCCATGGCGCGAGCCTGATCAATGCCGGGGAACGGCTTCTGGAGCGGTTTGACGATATTCAGGTGGCCGTGGTGACCGAGTATCAACTTGCGGCTGAAAAGGGACGCCACCTGATAGAAACCCCGGGAGACAGTCACGCCGGAGAGATCGAAACTTCACGGATTCTCCATTCCCATCCCCATCTGGTTCAGGGGACCTCACCGGAAGAATACCCGGATTTTCCCAAAGGTGTATTGCTGCGTGAAAAGACCAGATACTGGCCTGGAGGGGTCTGGGGGAATCCTGCCAAGGCGAATGCAGAGAAGGGCGCCGCCATCGAGGCCCTTGTGGTTGAAGGACTTCTGGAAGTTGTGGACGCGTTGGAGAGCCTCTAGTCCTGAATAACGCGGTTCAACTCTTCCATCAGGGCGTCGAGGTCGACATGATGAACTTCGGCACCGCCTTCTATCGCCTCGTAGCTGGCGATCTGGCAATGCATGCACTCCAGGCCGAACTTGCGAAAGACATCGACCGTTTGGGGGTAGGTGCGGATAATATCCTCGATGATCATATCCCGGGTAATCATAGACTCCTCAACTTTGTTTTTTGACATGCTGCAGTTTATCCACCAACGCTTTGGCGACCAGAGGCGGAACATAGGCATCGACAGGGCCGCCCAGGGCCGCAACCTCCTTGACGATCGACGAGCGGAGGTAGCCATAGTCGACCGAGGTCATCATAAAGAGGGTTTCTATCGATTCCTCGATCGTATGATTCATCTGAGCCAACTGGAACTCGTATTCAAAATCGGACACGGCACGTAATCCCCGCAGAATCACATTCGCTCCCTTTTTCTTGACATAATTGATCAATAGCCCGTCAAAGGTGTCGACAGTGATCTGGGAGGATTCCCCCACAACGTCCTTGATCATGGCAACACGCTCATCCGGGGTAAACAGGCCACCCTTGGTACTGGCTTTGGCAACCGCAATGACAACATGATCAAAGATGGACAGACCGCGCCGGATAATGTCCAGGTGGCCGTTGGTAATGGGATCAAAGGACCCCGGGTAAACTGCAATTTTCTGGGTCATTCTTCCTGTGCCTCGTGCTCAAAAAAATAGAGTCTGCTCCTGGCATACTGACGGTCCCTGATGCAGTTCAGAGAGCCGACCTGAAGGGGAACCTCATCTGTGGCTCCCGCTTCTGCGCACAGCATACCATCGGCGCTGAGTAGTTGGCTATCAACAATCGATTGCAGGCAGGGTTTTATCAGGTTCTTTCCATAAGGAGGGTCCAGGAAAATAAGGTCAAACGCGGACTCGGTCGTGCTTTGAAGAAACTGGACTGCATCCCTCTGGACCAACTGGCTGTTGGCCGTAAAACCACAGTGCGCTATATTGGATCGCAATAGGGACACGGAGCTTGCGGCCTTCTCAACAAACACGGCAGAACCGGCCCCCCGGCTGAGAGCTTCCAGCCCCAGGGCACCGGTTCCGGAAAACAGGTCAAGGACCCGCAGACCCGCAAAGGTTCCCATCTGGCTGAAGAGGCTGCTGAAGAGCGCTTCTCGGGCCCGATCCGAGGTTGGCCGAATGTCCTTTCCAGTACAACACTGAAGCTTTTTGCCGCGTTTTGTCCCGGCGATAATACGCATGAGAACTCCTGGTTTGAACCCGGCCCATTCCTAACACAGGGGGTAGGGCGGGTCAAGAGGAGCAGCCTCTATCTGGTTGAAATTAAAAGGAGGAACAGGTGGAACGTTCTGATCTGGCACCCTATGCCGCTCGCAGCCAAAACAGCCGCGGGCGTCAGTACGATGAACCGTTCAAAGACGATCGCCCTCATTTTGAAAGGGATCGAGACCGGATCATCCACTGTGCCGCCTTCCGTCGACTGGAATACAAGACACAGGTCTTTGTCAATCATGAAGGGGACTATTACAGGACCCGGTTGACCCATTCCCTCGAGGTCGCTCAGATTTCCCGGGGGATAGCCCGCAGACTCAAGCTGAATGAAGACCTTGCCGAAGCGCTGGCTCTGGCTCACGACTTGGGGCACACACCGTTTGGTCATATCGGCGAGGATGTCTTGAACACACTGATGGCCGGATATGGCGGGTTCGAGCACAACAGCCATTCGTTACGAATCGTCGAAAAACTTGAGGAACGCTACCCGGGCTTTGATGGCTTAAATTTATCCTATGAATGTCGAGAAGGCATTGTGAAGCATTCATCGGACTACGACAAAGCCCTGACGCCGGACCTCCAGCGATATCGGCCGGAGGAGAGGGGAACCCTTGAA
>JANQIN010000258.1 GCA_028282145.1 Thermodesulfobacteriota bacterium
CCCTTCCCAGGTGGCACTGCGGACAAAGCGGTTGGACAGGGTCAACAACCCGAGGGTGGCAGGCTGAAACAGTTGTGATTCCATGGGGTTCTCCCGAAAATTCAATTCACGGCCCGGGGTGGGACGTCCAGACATGGGAATAGCATAGATGAGGGGATGGCGTCAAAAGACGAATCCCCCTCCGGAAGAAGGGGGAGTGAGTTAGTGACGCAGGCTGGCGCAGTACTCGCGGAAGCGATCCTCTCCGTCGAGAAATTTCAGAATACGAATCCCCATGCCGGCATTTTTGACCAGCCGAAGCATATGAGGCGGTATCCGGCGTGCCCAGGCAACTCGACCCAAGGCGATGACATCCCCGGTGGGAATGTTCATCGTGAGCTGAATGGCCGAACCGGGTACCTGCACCATAGCCGTCCGAAGAAAAATCCCTTCTTCGGTGAAGTTATCGGCGAAGGCGATACGGTTACAGCTTTCCTCACCATAACGCACGGACATCCTGTGATGGTAGCGTGGGGTGTGGCGTTTCTCAGACATCGGTCGAACTCCGATTCGAATTCCTCATAAAATTAATACGGCTTAAAGTCAGTTTACGAGGCTTTCCTTAAGTTGCAAGCTCGGGCTCGTCCTTTCCGCCTTCTTTTGCCGGCTCCGTCATAGTCAAGCTACCTTCCCCATGATGGTCCTTGGCGACCAGCATGTAGATTGCCGGAACGACAAAGAGGGTAAACAGGGTACCGATCCCCATGCCGCCCACCAGAACCAAACCGATAGAATTTCGGGCAGCAGCCCCCGCTCCGGTCACCAGCACCAGAGGGAAGTGACCGGCCATAGTGGCAGCGGTGGTCATCAAAATCGGCCGCAGACGGGTCATTGCGGCTTGATGCACCGCTTCCCGTTTGGAGTGCCCTTTGGTCTGCAGTACGTTGGCGAACTCGACGATCAGAATCCCGTTTTTCGCCACCAGACCGATCAGGGTTACCAGACCGACCTGGCTGTAGATATTCATCGTGGTGGTCCAGCCGTGGGTCCAGAACGGAACCGATGGATCGGGCATCTTCAGGAAGGTAAAGATCAGTGCACCGAACATCGCCAGCGGAACCGACCCGGCCAGAATGACAAACGGATCGCGGAAACTGTTGAACTGCGCTGCCAGTGTCAGGAAGATCAGGATAACGGCCAGACCGAAGGCCGGCAGGAAGGTATTCCCTTCGGTTCTCAACTGGCGGGATTCGCCGGTGTAATCGATCACATAGCCTTTGGGCAGAATCTTCTGCGCTTCCGTCTCCAGAAAGGTCAGAACTTCGTCCAGCGGCTTGACCGGGACACCGCTCAATTTGACCGCATTGAGCTGCTGGAACCGGTTGAGCGAACGGGCCACCGTCTTGTTCTCCAGGGTAGCGATCGTGCTCAGAGGGATCAGCTCTCCATCGGGACCGGTCACATAGATCGACTCCAGCTGATCCGGTGTGAGGCGGTCCATCCGTTGAACCTGGGGGATGACCTTGTAGCTTCGTCCGGCGATATTGAACCGATTGACATAGTCCCCCCCGATCATTGCTGCCATATCCGCACCGACCTGTTGCAGATTCAGTCCCAGATCGGCCACCTTGTCCCGGTCGATCTTGATCTCGGTTTGCGGTTGGTCGATCTTCACATCCAGAAAGGGTGGGAAGGCAAACAGGCCGCTCTGGATGGCTTTCATCTGCAACTGCTGGGCAATCTCCAGCACCTGTTCCGGTTCGGCGGTGGAGGCGATGACAAACTCGATCGGGAAGTCGCCACCACCGGGAAGGGCCGGCGGGGTGATGGCAAACATCTCAATGCCGGGGATCATAAACAAGCCCTGCTGGACCTCCGGCAGGATCTCGAAGACGGTCCGCTCCCGTTCGTCCCAGGGCTGGGTTACCAGTCCACCGAACCCTCCGGTGGGGAAGGTGATCTGGAAGGTGAAGTCGGCTTCCGGCACCGACAGGAACACATCGTTGGCCGCATTGCTGTAAAAGCTGTTCTGGTCGAGGGTACTGTTGGCCGAGGTATTGACGATACCGAAGATCACTCCTTGATCCTCCGCCGGTGCCAGCTCTCGTGCCGACATGGTAAACATCGGTACCGCCAGGAGGGTCACGACGATCCAGAAGAAGTAGATCGAACCCCGCCCGTCCAGCACACCATGGAGAACCCGGCCATAGCGGGCCCGCAAACGATCAAAACCACGGGCGCTGACACCCGGCAGACCTTTTTCTTCCAGCCCGGGGATCAGCAGTTTGGCCGACATCACCGGCGACAGGGTCAGCGCTACGATGGTTGAGATCACCACGGCCCCCGCCAGGGTGATGGCGAACTCCCGGAACAGGGAACCGGTCAGACCGCCCTGAAGGCCGATGGGCGCATAGACCGCCACCAGCACAGTGGTGGTGGCGATGACCGGTCCGATCAGCTCTCGGGCACCCAGAAGGGCGGCCTGGAACGGTGTCTGTCCTTCACTGAGATGACGCTCGACGTTCTCGACCACCACGATGGCATCATCGACCACCAGCCCGACCGACAGCACGATCGCCAGCAGGGTCAGCAGATTGATGGAAAAGCCGAAGGCCTGCATCAGGAAAAGGGCCCCGATGAGGGACAACGGTATTGCAACTACCGGAACCAGGGTAGAGCGGAAGGAGCCCAGGAAGAGGAAGATGATGACGATAACGATCAGCAGGGTCTCAGCGAGGGTGGTCAGCACCTCTTTGATCGCATTGTTAATATAATCAGTGGCGTCGTAAGCGACCCGCGCGTTAAGACCGGTTGGCAGATCGGCCTGGATATCGTCCATCTCTTTCGTCACCCGTTTGATGACGTCGATGCTGTTGGCATTCGGCAGAACCCAGACTCCGATAAAGACCGCATTCTGGCCCGAAAAGCGGACCTCGGCATCGTAGCTCTCCGACCCCAGGACCACCCGGGCCACATCCTCCAAGCGGACCACGGTCCCGTTCTGTTGACGAACCACCAGCTCCCGGAACTCTTTTACCGAGGTCAGGTCGGTGTCGGTGGTCAGGTTGACCTGAACCAGGGACCCCTTGGTCTGGCCGACGGCGGTCTGCACGTTATTGGCCGCCAGCGCCTGGCGGATCTGTGCCGGGCTGATATTCAACGCTGCCATCCGAACAGGATCGAGCCAGATCCGCATGGCAAAGGTCCGTGCACCGAGGATATCGGCCCGCTGTACACCCTCCAGCGCAGAAAGCCGTGGTTGAATGACACGCACGAGATAGTCGGTAATCTCGTTCTGCTGCAGGATGTCGGAGGAGAAGCTCAGATAGGCCGAAGCGAATTGACTGTCGGCGTTCTCCACGTTGATGACCGGGACTTCGGCTTCGGGGGGCAGGTCGTTTCGGACCTGATCGACCTTGGAGCTGATCTCCGACAAAGCCTTGACGGCATCGTAGTTCAGCTTAAGCCGGGCTTTGATCTCGGACAGACCCTGCTTACTCTCGGAGGAGATATAGTCGATGCCGTCGGCCTGGGCGATAGCCCGTTCCAGCGGGGTGGTGACAAACCCCCGCACCAGTTGGGGGTCAGCCCCGATGTAGGCGGTAGTAATGGTCACTACGGCGTTGTCGTTTCGAGGGTATTGCCGCACATTCAGACTGGTGATCGCCTGCAGGCCGGCAATGATGATCAGCAGGCTGACCACGGTGGCCAGGACTGGCCGCTGTATAAAGATATCGGTGAACTTCATGGGTATACCTACTGATCGGCCGGTTTCGGGTCGCGCTTGAATTCAGGGTTCAGGCTGTTATTCACCATGGCCGTCTGTCCGTTGCGCAGTTTAAAGACACCGGTGCTGGCGACCATATCCCCTTCCTTCAATCCCTCCAGAATTTCCACAAAATCGCCGCGAGTTCGGCCCAGGCGGACAAAAACCTGCTCCAGCACCTGGGAGGGGTTTCCGGAAGGATCGGCAGGGCCCGGAGAAAGGCGAAAAACCGAATCGCCGTAAGGGGCGTAGAGAACCGCTGTGGCCGGAAGAATCAGGGACGCATCCTGCTGGGGGAGAGGCAGAGCCACCTGAACAAACATCCCCGGCCGCAGGCGATGATCGGGGTTGGGCAGGGTTGCTTGCAGCTTAACGTTACGGGTGGCCTCATCGACCTCCGGGTTCATCGCCGTCAGGATCCCTTCCAACTCGGAGTCGGGTAGAGCGTCGGTCGTAATCCGAATCGTTTGTCCCGTCGTCAGGTTCTTCAACTGCTGTTGCGGCAGGCTGAAATTGACGTAGATCGGGTCCAGGGACTGAAGGGAAACAATCTGCTCCCCGCCGAGAAGGGTCTGCCCCAGGTTGATCTGACGGATCCCGAGGGTTCCGCTGAAAGGGGCGCGTATCGTCTTTTTGGCGATAACCGCCTGGAGTCGAACAATCTCCGCTTCGGCCTGTTGCAGGTTGGCAGCCGCTTCGTCGTATTCGGACTGGGAAATCATACGTTGTTTCAGGAGCTTGGCCAGGCGGCGCTCGTTGGATACGGCCAGTTTCTGTTGGGCCCGGGCCGCTTTCAGTTGAGCCGCTTCGGTGGACACGTCCTGTTGCAGCAGGAGGTCTCCCTGAGCAACCTGCGCCCCGGATTCGATGGAAACCCGGATGACCTTCCCCGACAGTTCGGCGGTCAAGGTCACGCCCTGTACCGCTTCGAGAGAACCGATGGCGTTCAAGCTGGGGGTCCAGACTTCGCGGGCGGTTTCAATCGTACTGACGATAGCCGGTGGCGGTACAAAGGCTTCCCCCTGGGCAATCAGCTTCTTAATCTGCAGGAACTTGGTTCCAGCCAGTGCACCGATAATGACGATCAGCAATAAAAGTACGATGGCAAGTTTCTTAACCATAATCTGGTGCTCCGTTAACGGGTCTGGCCCGTGGATGATGTCGGGGTGGATACCTTTGCCAGAGCCTGGCGAGCTTCGGCCAGCAGGGCTCCGGTGGCAAAAAGATATTGGGTGTGTGCAATCTGGACGTCGGCCATCGATTGAAACTCACGGGTCCGTGCGTCGGTCAGGTCTTCCTCTCCGTCGAGAACGTCGGTCACGGTCGCCAGACCGACCTTCTGTCTCTCGAGAAGAATACGAACCCGTTCGTCGGCGAGCCGGCTCTCCAATTGCACCGCCTTCAACTGTTCAAGGCGGGTCTCCAGAAGGCGGGCGGCGCTATCGATCTCCCGTCGCACCTCTTCTTCCCCCTGCCGCAACAGGAGTCTGTTCTGCCCGAGGGTGAATTCGGCCGCCCGGGTGTCGTTTCTCCGTTGGCGGTTCCCCAGGGGATAGCTCAGGCTTAACCCCAGAGTCCAGCTGTTGTAGTCGGTATCGGCCAGGTTGCCGAGGCTTTCACCCAGGTCGTCCTCCAAAGAGCGATGGCCGTAGCTGGCCACAAGGCTCAGATCGGGTTTTTGCTGGTTTTGGGCGATCCGAACTTCCAGGTCGGCCTGTTCCACTGCCACCTGCAGACGTCGGAGTTCGGGGCGCTGCTGGCGGGCGAGGTCCAACCCGGCAGTCGTGTTTAAAGCAGGCGCTTCGGGTTGGGGGAGGGTGGCCGCCAGGGGGTCGGGGAAGTCGGCCTGCATCAACAGGCTGAGGCGATCACGCTCGTTGTACAGCTGACGATGAGCTTCCTGTTGTTGAACAAGACGGAGCTGGAGCCCGACGCGGGCGCTCAGGAGTTCCACCTCGGGAAGGACTCCAGCTTCGACTCGCGCTGCATTTTCTCGTTCCAGTTGGCGTGCCAGATCGATTGAGGCCTGGCGCAGTTCGAGATTCTGTTGCAGCCGAAGAACTTCATACCAACTGGTACGGACTTCACGAATCAGTACCGCTGCGGTCAGTTCCCGGTCCTGAAGTGCCAGGTCCTGTTCTTTCTCGGCGCGAAGGATATTCTGTTCGGTGGCCAGAGAACCGAAATCTCGCAGCAGGGGTTGGCTCAGGGTCAGAGTCAGGTCGCCTCGGTAGGCTGGGTTGATCGAACGAACACTGTTGGTGCGGGTTCGGTCATCACCCAGGGTGGCGGAGAGAACTGCCCCGGTAGAAAAGCGCTGGGCTAAACCAACGCTGCCATCGATCGACCGATCGTCCTGGGTGGACAGGTTACCGTCGTCAATCGCCTGGCGGGACCGGCCGGTATTCAGGGTGCTGGTCAGGGTCGGATCGTAAATGCCCCGGCTTCCGGAGAGCCGAGCCGAGCGTGCCTCCAACTGGAGAACGGTGGCACGCAGTTCCAGGTTGTTCTTCAGAGCAAACTGTTCCGCCTGCTGCAGGGTCAGTGTAGTAGCGGCGCTGGCCAGAAAAGGCAGGGTCAACAGCCCCGCCAGAGCCAGCCCGAAGGGGCGAACCATGGTGATTCCTCCTCAGCAATGACAGTGCTTATCGGAAACCATATAGATTCCGCTCTCCTCGAAATGGGGAGAGGACAACGTTCATAGAAGCACAGGTCATTGATGGACTCAAGGGGAGAGCTTCCGGTTTTTTGGGGGGCTCTCTTTTTCGGGTGAAAATTCCCACCCAAAATGGGTGGATTTCACCTACAGGTTCGGTATACACCAAAAACTGGCTGGACGTCCAGTCAAAAATTTGTTAAATTTCTCCTATTGAAATCTTCTTCTGCAACCGGTTACGGGAGCGGGCTGCGTTATTTTCAGGATCAAATGAAAAACTATGGGTGTTAAGGTGACGACAAAAAACAGTGAAAAAAAGATGCGGATGCTGCAGGCGGCACGAACGGTGATGGCCAGGGAAGGCTTTGCCAATACGACCGTCTCGTTGGTGGCCGAAGAGGCGGGTGTCAGTCGAGGGTTGATCCATTACCATTTTGCCAGTAAGGAAGAGATGCTGGCGAGCGTACTTCGTCAAGGCATGGAAACGGCTTGTGGAGGCTTAAACGAGTCCATGGCCGATTGCGAGACCGTCGAGCAGTTCGCTTCCCTTCTGGTGTCCGGATATCGGGAACTCTTTGTTTCAGACCCGGCTTTTTTCAGGCTGTTTATGGAAGGTCTGGTGGCAGCGCAGAACAGCAGTGTTGTGCGTGAGGAGATGCTGACCCAGTACGAAATGTTCGGTCAGTCGATGTCGGTAGCTTTGTTGCGTTTCCAGGAAAAAGGAAAAACCTCCACCGCAATAGCTCCCCGATCCCTGGCCAAGTTGATCACGGCCTTAATGGACGGTTACGGCTGTCTTCTGGGTACAAATCCGGATGCGGCAGATGAAAGGGAGTTCTGGGATTCGCTGGAAATGGGTGTCCTGAAACTGCTGCAATAGATCAGGGGCCGGTGGAGACGATTTTATTGCGACCGGTTTCTTTCGCTTGATAAAGATTTTCGTCCGCTTTGCGGATCATGGCGTCGAGAGTGTCATGGGTGGTCATACAGACCCCGATGCTGACCGTCAGTTCCAGGAAGTTTCCGTCGGCGATAAAGTTCGTTTCCGCCACCTGCTGCCGTAGACTTTCAAACAGCTCCTTGCATTCCGCCGGGGTCAGGTTGCTGACCATGACGCAGAACTCCTCTCCACCGAAGCGGCTGACGATATCCGACGCCCGGAACCGTCGTTGCAGCATCCCGGACAACTGCCTTAATACCTCGTCTCCCACATAGTGGCCGTATTCGTCGTTGATCGCCTTGAAATGGTCCAGGTCGATCATGGCGATGGCAGCAGTCATGTCGCTTCGCTCGCAGTGCGACAGCAGCTTGGAACCGGTTTCAAACAGGTAGCGCCGGTTGTAGAGCCCGGTAAGGTAGTCACGGATCAGGTTGTTGCTGAGCTGCTCGATGTGCTCGATCATCTCGATATTTTGGTTGACCCGGCAGTAGAACTCTTCTTTGTAAAAAGGCTTGTTCAAAAAATCGTTGGCGCCATTCTTGATAAATTTGGCCGACATGGAGTGGTTCCCGTAGGTCGACATACCGATGATTGCCATCTCCTCCTTGTTGTAGGAGGCACGGATTCGTTTGGTCAGCTCAAAGCCGTCCATATTGGGCATATTGTAATCGGTGACCACCATCTTGATGTCGGGGTGCTGTTTCAGCACTTCCAGGGCCTGGGCGCCATCGGCGGCTTCCAGCACCTGGAACTGATGGACCTCCAGTAACTCCTGAATATGATTGCGCGGGAGGAAGGAATCATCCACAACCAGGACCTTGATCCCCTGGTTGGCACGGATTCGGCGGATCAGATTGATGATGTAATCGACGTTGTGACTGCCTTCCTTGACCACATAATCGACCACTTTCTTGGCCCAGATATGGTCGCGCACATCGTCACTGTAGTCACCGGTGAAGATGATGGAAGGCAAACCCTTCCCCAGAGCGTAGTCGACGATTTTCCCGTCGGCGGCATCGGGGAGGTGGAGGTCCAGCAGGCCGATAAAAAATTCGTGATCGCTTTCCAGAAGTTCCTGTGCCTCTGCGAAGGTGCCTACCGCTGTGACCTTGTGGTCCAGACTGGACTCGATCTTCTTTTTAAGGATCGAGGCGAACATCCGGTTGTCTTCAACGACCAGAATCTGTCCCATTCTGCCTCCTGCGGGGGTTCATAAAAAATCCGTGAACCTGCCGCAAAGTTTGATTATAATGCGTCGATTACTTCGCAAGATTTCTATGAAATCTTTAATGTTTTGTAAAAGTAGTGTAGCGGTTGGCGGCCAGCTTGTCGAGTCCTTTCTGGCCAGCAGTTACCTACAAGGCGCCTCAGGTTTATGGGTGGAGCCCGGGCGTCTTCACATCCACCCGGAGACGAGATCTTTCAATGCGAAATATTCTGTGCTGTGCTCTGTTACTGGCCCTTTTTGCGGTTCCGGCGACAGCGGAGGATCTGAATATGCAAGACCAGAAGGTGCGCCGTAGCTACAGCCTGGGATTCCAGTTTGGTGAAAAGCTTAAGTCTCAAGGTATTTCTGTAGACCCGGAGTCCTTGGCCAAAGGGGTAGCGGATGCAGGTGTCGGCCTGGGCGCTCTGATGACTCGGGAAGAGATGCAGGCGGCTGTTTTTTCGCTGCAGCAGGAGCTGATCGAGCGTCAGGAAAAACAGATGGCCAAAATGTCCCAGGCCAATATTGCAATGGGGGAAGAGTTCTTATCCCGAAATAAAAAGAAAGCCGGTGTCGTTGAGACCGCCAGCGGTCTCCAATACGAGGTGGTGAAAAAGGGGACCGGCAAGAAGCCATCGGCCACCGACACGGTGGTGGTTCATTATCGAGGAACCCTGCTGGATGGTACCGAATTCGACAGCAGCTACCAGCGCAAGCAGCCGGCCACCTTCCCCGTCAACGGGGTCATTCAGGGTTGGCAAGAAGCCTTGCAGCTGATGTCGGAGGGGGCCAAGTATAAACTGGCCATTCCAGCCAATCTTGCCTACGGTGAGCGTGGAGCGCCGCCCTACATTACTCCCAACAGTACTCTCCTGTTCGAGGTGGAGTTACTGGAAGTCAAGTAGGAGGTCATGAGGTCGCCCCATTCGGGGCGACCTCAGTTTGATGACAAATCCCGCCCCTGGGTTTTGTCATGCCCGTCGCGCAAAAGCGTGGTTTTGCTTTACTCACAAACTCAGGGGCTGACAATGCCCCAGAGTTTGGCTCGCCCATCCTTGGGCTCGAACCGACTGTTTGTCAACAGTCTCAGGTCGCCCCATTCGGAGCGACTTTTTCTGATGCCTGCGGGTTTATCTTTCTGCAAAGATCCTTGAATCTGACTAC
Source organism: Thermodesulfobacteriota bacterium (assembly GCA_028282145.1). Lineage (GTDB taxonomy): Bacteria > Desulfobacterota > Desulfuromonadia > Desulfuromonadales > Geopsychrobacteraceae > JANQIN01. The sequence continues at coordinate 9,713 of JANQIN010000258.1, forward strand.
TTTTGCTGATTCTTTTTCAGACGCTCTGCCTCCTCCCGAACCATTCGTTCCAATTCTGGAAGATTCTGCTTAACTCGCTGTTGGCCAAGGGTTGCTCCTTGGGCCATCAGCCTTGGAGTCACTTTTAAGGCTTTTTGCCCAGTAGGAGTCTGGTAAAAACTTTGGATTTCCAGCAGTTCCTTCTCGGTAAAAGCTGCAGTATAGATGTCGATAAAATCATCTCGAAGGCTTTCGCCGCTCATATATTTCTGAAAAAACGTCCGCATCGTCCCTTCAAAAGGGCGCAACTGAGGGTTGTTCTTTATCTCCAGCTGAAGCATCGCCTCAATCGACTGAGACAGCAGTTCCGACATGTTCATCGTATCCAGAAGACTGGCAGCGGCTTTTTTGTGGCTGGCAGAATCGGCCATGGCGGGTGTGAAGGAAACCAGAGTCAACAGAACAGCAAGTGCAATGGCGAGCTTTTTCATGAGTCGTCCTTTCGCGAACAAGCAAGGCAAGCTTGAATTCCAGGTTTTTGGTTAAAGGCCTGTTTTGTAATCATTTTCTTTCAGGTGTATGACCACCTGCTTTGCCGAGTTGGCCGGAACCTGGATCACGGCCACATAGCCACCATCGGCATGTCGGGTAATCGAGACGATACTCTTCACTTCCGGGTGGGAAGAGAGGCATTCTTTCAATGTATTTTGTTCTTCTTTGGAATAAGAAGGTTCATCCGCAGGTCTGAGTCTTAAACTGAATCTCACGGGTACTCCTTGTCGGGACGAATACCTGAAAAGGTTGTTCTGGAAAATCTGTTTGTCTGGTGAATATATCCGGATTTATGTGTGCCGGGCGGATAAGTTCTATAAAAAACGGTTTCAGTGTTGGCGAATTCAGGAAGCATTGCAAGGAGAAAACCGTTTGCTTTCTCTAAGGGGGCTGGTCGTTCCGCCACCAGGGTAGTTGAGATTACCAGGGGCGTTGGCTGGGGTCCGGATAGAGCAAGGCATCGGTATCGAAACCGAGCGATTTGGCCTTGTTGACCAGAGCTTTGAGCTGCTTGGGCTCCAATTGTGGGGTGCGGGAAAGAATCCAGAGATACTTATGGGTAGGGCCGCAGATCATGGCCCACTGGTAGTTTTCACGGTCGAGCGCAATGATATTGTAACTGCCATAGAAGGGACCGAAGAAGCTCACTTTGAGTTTGCCGGCGCCGGGAGGTCCGTCGAGATAGGCTTTGCCCACTGCCTCCTTCCATTCTTCTTTTTCCGGGTTGTAGCCCCGATTGACAATTCGAACCCCACCGTCGGGCTGGAGGCTGTACTCGGCAGTCACCTGAATCAACCCCCGCTCAAACCGGTGGTCGAGACGGGTCACTTCGTACCAGGTTCCGAGGTAACGCTCCAGTTCAAACAGGCCTACCGGTTGGACCCCTTTGGGAGTACCGGTGCAGCCCGCCAGAAAAAACAGGAGCCCCCAAAGTGGGCTCAAAAGGCGTTTCATAGACAGCTCCTGGTATCGGGTTTGCCTTCCAGTTTATCGGAACGGGAGCCCACGGTCTTAATCTTTTCGGAATGAACTGAAACACAGATGTATGACCTCTTTGGGACAGCTGTCGGCACAGCTGCCGCAGAGGATACATTCGGCGTGCTCCATCTCCTTCTTCGTCACCATCTTCTCAACCGGCAGTGACATCGGACAAGCCTGGGTGCACCAATCACAGTGTATGCATTTCCCTTGTGTCTTCAGGTGCAATGACGGCCAGCCACCCAGGTTTCGGAGCTTTCGACCCAGGATCATAAAAGGTGCCATCCAGCAGAGGTGATGGCAGAAAGCGCGCCGTCCTACCAGGTAACAAGGGAGGGAGATCAGTACCAGGTGGACAACAAGGTAGGTGATCAGACTATTGAGGTTACCGATGGAGAAACCGTGGGTGGTCATGTAGAGAAGATCGACTTTGATGTAACCACCGGCGCGCCAGGCAAGATAGGCGATGGCCCCGATCCACGGAACCCAAATCAGCCATTTGATCCAGTCGCCTCCGGTAACGCGTTTGTCATGGACGGCAAAAAGGGCTTCCTGGTTTCCGGCACCGGGACAGACCCAGCCACAGAAACCTCGACCCAGAAGGAGAGAGCTGAAAAACAACAGGGCAAACATGACCCAACTGCCGTTGATGACCCCTTCGCTGGAGGCACGCAGGATCACGGCGGGAGAAAAGTAGTAAAAGATGGCCGGAAACAGGAAAAACGAGAGCAGAATCAACCCCTGTCGAATCCGTTGCCGTCGTTTGATATTCATTCGCCCCCCCAAATGCGGTACTCTGGTGACATGCTGCAGTTGCCCCAGTATACGGATTTTCCGGCCTGTGGGAATCCCGTTGTTTATGCGAGGATTGAATGAAAGAAATGAGCGATCTGTTTTTCTTGCTCCGAGATCGGCTGCAACAAGGGTTTACGGTTGATGAATCCTTTGTTCCGCAGGTCGAAGCGTTTTTTGGCCTGATGACCGATGAAGCTTTGGAGGAGGTGCTGACGAAAGACGCCCTTTTCAACTCGGGGTTGGCCGAGTTGCTCTTTGAGCCGGAGCAGGATTTACGGACAGAGCTGGAGGCGTATCTTCCTCTTGCCGGTCTGGAACCAGCTGCCTTCGAGAACATTCGAACCCGGCTTGAAAAAGAGGTGCCGCAAGTTCCGCTTTGTCTGGCAAATGGAGCCGTTCTTTTCCCTTCCGATATCTCAACTCTGCTTCATCTGTTCCTGAACGCCCTTCATCTGACCTACGAGATTCCTTTGACCGACAAGCTGGATATTCCTTCCACACTGGGATATCGAATTCGGGCGGTCCTGCGGGAAAGGGCTGCATCGCTGGATCCGATTGACAAGGCTTTTGTCGAACAGTTGGTTCAGGGGTTTTGCGGAGCGGCGTTTCTGGACGAGGCATTGACCCTGCAGGCGTTGCGGTACAGTCTGGCCCTTATCGCCGACCGGGAACCGGGCAGCGAAATCTTTGACCGTTTTGCCCTGCAGAAGACCAACCTGCAAAAGGAACTTGCGGCCCTGGAAGACTTCCGTGCGATGTATGGCGGCCGTTACAGTATGGATTTCCTGATGATGTCGGGGGTAAAGGTTCCGACGTTGGATGAAGCGACGGCAAAGGACGAGATCTTTCTCATCGACAAAATCTGCTTTACCGTCTTTCGCCGGGGGCCGGAAGGGCTGGTCACCATTCAGCACAGCCGGGTCGGAGTGGACAGTGGTGAAGCCGGCTCCCTGGGTTCGGTTCTCAATCTGTTGAACTGACAGGCCCTGTGAGCGCAGTATAATGGAAGAAAACCCTGTGATCCGAGGGGGCTTCATGAAGTCGTTTATCCATCAACTGCCCAAGGCCGAACTCCATCTCCATATCGAAGGGACACTGGAGCCGGAGTTGCTTCTTACCCTGGCGGAACGGAATCGGATCGAGCTGCCGTATCGTTCGGTCGAAGAGGTCCAGGCAGCTTACCGTTTCACTAACCTGCAATCGTTTCTTGATATCTACTATCAGGGTGCCGGAGTGCTGCAGAAGGAGGCCGACTTTTACGCCCTGACCTGGGCCTACCTGAAGCGGGTCGCCAGGCAGAACGTCAAGCATGTGGAGATCTTCTTCGATCCCCAGACCCATACCGACCGGGGGATCGCCTTTGAAACCGCCCTTACTGGGATTTTCAGCGCCCTCCAAACCGGGAGGCAGGAGCTGGGGATCAGCTTTCGACTCATCCTCTGTTTTCTACGGCACCTCAGTGCTGAAGCGGCCATGAGTACCCTCGAACAGGCCTTGCCGCATCGGGACAAGATTATCGGTGTCGGGCTGGATTCGTCGGAGGTGGGACATCCGCCGGAGAAGTTTGTCCATGTCTTCGATCGGGCGCGGGCCGAAGGATTTCTCACCGTGGCGCATGCCGGGGAAGAGGGACCGCCGGAATATGTCTGGGAAGCTCTGGACCTGTTGAAGGTGGAACGGATCGATCACGGGGTCCGTTCACTGGAAGACCCGAAACTGGTGGAGCGACTGAAGGCCCAAAAAGTCCCGCTGACGGTCTGTCCCCTGTCTAACGTCAAACTGCGGGTATTTGACAAGATGGCTGATCATAACCTGAAACAACTGCTTGGACAGGGACTCTGTGTGACCGTCAATTCCGACGATCCGGCCTATTTCGGCGGTTATCTGGAAGAAAACTATCGGGCCGTTTGGGAGGCGTTGGATTTAAGCCGCGACGAATTGGCCCAATTGGCCAGCAACAGCTTTACCGCCTCCTTTCTGCCGGACGGTAAGAAAGAACACTGGGTGCAGGAAATCCGAAAGCTCTGCTAGAGTAAGTCGGCTCTCCCTACCGCCAGCTTGCTCTCCGCTTGGCCTTTATCTTGGCGTAGTTCGGATTCATCGCCTGCCGCACCTGTTCCATTAACGGTCGATAGTACACCTTGACCGAAGGTTTGCCCCATATCCCTCCCAGCATCTGATGGGAAACAATGGCAACAACACCCTCATCGGTCCAGAAAGCCATACCTTCCACCGGTGAAGTGCTATCCCATTCGGGTTCCAGGACCTGGCTGTGGATGAAAGGATGCCACTGCCGCAGCTGCTGCATAATCTGGGTCATATTGGCTTTCGCGTAGGATGGGTGGCACTCGACCTTGAACTGTATCTGCACCAGCTGTTCCTGGTGATAATAATATTTGGGCGTACCGATCTGGACTTGCCCCCAATGGGTGACATCCCGAACTTTGGTAAAGGTCGCCATCGGAGATCGGGTTTTCTTCCGCAAAGAGGTCGATCCCTCCAGGCAGGCACCTTCAATACAGACCATCCCCTGAGAAGGGGGGTGCCTCAGCGTCATGTCAAAAAGGGTGAACCGGTTCTCCTGTGGTTCGAACCCGGTTGCACATCCGGCCAGGATGGCCAGAAGACCGATAAGGGACAGCACCCCGGACAGCTTTCTTTTCATAGACCCCTCCTTGCGCGTCCCTCAAGCTGGGGACAGAAACAAGTGTCAGTCGATCTTTCCCTGATGATTGGCCCAGCTTTCCCGTTCGACCTTTTGTCGCTGAAGCATCTTTTTCTTCAGTTCTGGGTAGTTCGGGTTGTTGGCCGTTCGAACAGCATCCATCAAGCTCGCATCGTATATCTCTACGCTTGGGCGTTCCCAGCGTTTTTCGCCATGCTTGCGGCGCTCTATGTTGGCGACCAGCCCCTGGTCGTTCCAAAGCCATAGCCCGTCAATCTGCACTCCCCCTTGGTTGACGGTGAGAGGCTCGCTGTGAGGAAAAGGCCCCCAAGATCTCAGGTGATCAACGATCGCCGTCATATTGGCGGTGGCCGTTCCTCGTTCACAATCCAGTCTGAAAAAGATCCGGAACAGTTGCTTGTTATGAAAAGAGTAGCGAGGTGAGGTAATCTGTACCGGTCCCCAATGGGTGACATCTTTAATGCGGGTGTAGATAGCTTGGACAGAGCGGGTCCTGACTTTGAGCGGGTTTCCGTCTTCAACGCAGCTTCCCCGGACACAAACCATATCGGTGGTTGGCGCCTGGCCCAGGGTCAGGCCAAAAAAATTGTTGCTTTTAGGGCCCGGCTTGGAAACGGCGCAGCCGGACAGAAGCCCGGAGAACAGCAGGCCAGTGACAATCCATGCGATGGATCGTTTCATAATCCCTCCAGAGCGTAAAATTCAGTGTCTTCGTCCTTCTCGTTCGAGAAAGAAAACCTTGCAAAAACAAAGAGCAGACTGAATGAAAGCCTGCCCTTTGTTCATAACACAAAATTCCTCAAAGTTTATTTCTTTTTCCAACCCCCACCGGTCTGGATAAAC
>JANQIN010000043.1 GCA_028282145.1 Thermodesulfobacteriota bacterium
AGAGAAAGAACCAAAAATAGAAAGCTCCCTCTGCCGAGGGGGCTCAGTTTGATGACAAACCCCTTCCCTGGGTTTTGGCATGCCCGTTTCGCAAAAGCATGGTTTTGCTTTACTCACAAACTCAGGAGCTGACAATGCCCCTGAGTTTGGCTCGCCCGTCCTTGGGCTCGAACTGACTGTTTGTCACAGTCTCAGCCCCCTCTGCCGAGGGGGCTTTTTTATCGTGCTGAAGAGTGGAGATAGCCGGGGAGGTTTATTGCCGGTAAAACTGTTGAACTCGATTCGACTGAAGCAAAAGGATGGCCAGCAGAGTGAACCCCATGACTCCGCCCATTATCAGAATCAGCTTGTCGTAAGGGAGACCGTAGTGCTGCCGAATCTGAACCAGAGTCCAGCTCGTGTGAGCCCAGAGGGCAAGTCCGAGACTGAGGACGGTTTGAATGATTCTGGGAGCCCAGATTCGGCGCCAGATCAGGAGTAGCGGCAGTACCGCCAGAAAAACGGCGACAGGTAAATTGTCGGCACGCAGAAAGTGGGCACCAAGCAGCAAGAGGGCCAAAGGAGTCGGCCAGAGACGTAACAGCATCGCAGTACCTCCGAAGTCTGAAATAAGATACTGATGCAGAAAAGAAGAGAAGTCCTTGATGGAGATCAAGAAGGGAAGAGAAGGCCGTTGCCCATTGCGAGCTGGCAAGCCAGCCCGCAATCATCATTGTCATTGGGAATCGAGGTAGTGTCCCTGAACGCCAACCCCATGGTTGTGGACAAGCTGGGTGCCGGAATAGCCCGCCAGAACCACACAGCCGGCAGCAGCGAGGAATGCCGCCAGAGCCAGAGTGACAAACCCTTTCCGAAGAGGTGGGATCAGCCAACGGAGACCGCCAAAGAGGGCGCCGGTACCAGCGGCCAGAAGCGTCAGATCGGAGAATTTGTCATGCCAGTCCAGTAAGGTTTGTGCTTCTGCCGGGAGATCGGTTACCTGGGGGTGCACAATCTGGCTGACGACGAGAGCTGTGACAAAACCGAGGACGGAGAGAACAATACCGGCATCCTGGGTTCCTTCACTGAAGAAGATCATTCCGGCCAGGATGAAGATCGGACCGATGATCAGAAGAACGATGGGGAAATGGACCAGCAACGGGTGGAGGCTCGGGACGTTCAACCAACCTGTGCCGAGGCCGGTGGTTCCCTCGGATTCGGCGCTCACCTGCTCGTGTGCAGCGGGTTGTGCGGCAGCGACGGGTGCTTCCTCATCCTGGGAGGGCTCCGTCAACGGGAGCGCAGATTCGTTCGATGCTGGAGCGGCAGTGTCGGTTGATACGGTTTGTGGAGCTTTTCCCGTTTCCTGAGAGTCCAGTGAAGCGGGTGCAAGGGGCTGATCGTCCGATGAGGACGAGGCCGCAATGGCAGAAGGAACGACCAGTACCACTGCCAGAGCCAGAATCGAGATGAAAGAGCAGAAGCGTTTCTTCGGTGTTGAACGCATAGGGTCCTCCTGCGGGTCGCATACGCACCCACATTTTCAGTTAACAGTTTCAGTCTAACCTGCTTTGCCATGATTAGGAGACGATTGCAAGTGTTTGACAAGCCGGAAGAGCCTTTGTTAAGGTTCACCGTTTACAAAATCCCCGGAAGGAGGCGCCGATGACCGACCAGAGAATGTTGATCCTGCAGAACACGGTCCAGAAGCTCATCCGGCGGGGTGCCCACGTCAATCTGACCAAGCTTCTGCAGCGGGTTCATCCCGCCGATATCGCCGATTTTTTCCCCTCTCTTTCCCTGAACGAACGGCGTACCCTTTTCAACCTGATCACCGATCGGGAACGGGCTGCCGATGTTCTGTCCGAACTCGAACGGGCGGAAGCCGCGCAGGTTCTGGAACCTCTCGATGCCGAAACCGTGACCGAAATTCTGGCCGAGATGGCCTATGACGATGCGGTTGAAATTATCCGGAATATGCCGGACGAACTAGCGGAAGAGATCCTCACCATCATGGAAGATGAGGACTCGGAAGAGATTGAGCAACTGTTGAACTACGAAGAAGAGACGGCCGGTGGCATTATGGCGACCGAATTCTTCTCTCTCAATCAGGATCTCTCCGTTGGCGAAGCGATTGCCTCCATCCAGGAGATGGAGCATGTCGAAATGGTCTTCTACCTCTATGTCACCGATGAACACGATCACCTGGTCGGTGTTCTGTCGCTGCGTCAGCTTCTTACCGTCCCGCCACGCACCGCATTGAAGGACGTGATGGTGACCGATGTGTTCCGGGTCCGTACCGATATGGACCAGGAAGAGGTGGCCCAGCTGGTGGCCAAGTACAATATTCTGGCAGTGCCTGTTGTTGATGAAGCCAATCATCTGGTCGGGATCATCACCGTCGATGACGTCATTGATGTCATGCATGATGAGGCAACCGAGGATATGATGATCATGGCCGGTGCTTCAGAAGAGGAGCTGAACTACGGTCATAAGTCGTTCAAGATCGCCCAGTTGCGCCTCCCCTGGCTGCTAACCACCCTGGTGGGTGGCACCGTAACCGGCTATTTCATGTGGTTGTTCCGTATGACCATTGAACAGGTGGTCGCCCTGATCTCCTTTGTACCAGTTATCACCGGTATGGGCGGTAATGTCGGCGGTCAGTCGTCGACGATCATTGTTCGTGGTTTTGCCACCGGTCGCATCGATTTTGCCGGTCTGCGGAAAGTAATCTTCAAGGAGTTGCGGGTCGGTCTGATCATGGGGACGGTCTGTGGACTGGCGATCGCTTCGGTGGCCTGGGCCTGGCATGGCAACCCCTACCTGGGACTGGTCGTCGGGATTGCCATGATGGCGGCGATCACCGTCGCCGCCCTGATGGGTGTCCTGGCACCGGCTTTCTTCAAGAAGTTGGGGATCGATCCGGCGATTGCCGCCAGCCCGGTAATCCAGACCAGTAACGATATCACCGGTATCCTGATCTACTTTGCCACTGCGACCTTCTTCCTGGCCAAGTTGATGGTCTGATGGAGGGCGGGGGATGGTAGACAACTCCTCTCCTGCCCTGATCCTGCGCCACCTTGATTACGGAGAGGCGGACCGGATCGTCACCCTCTTTACCCCGGTGCAAGGTCGTATCAAGGCGTTCGCTGCTCACGCCCGAAAAAGCCGAAAACGGTTTGGGGCCGCCCTGGATCTGTTCGCAAGCAGTGAGATCACCTGGTCACCGCGCTCCCGCGGAGACCTCCTTAAACTGACCGGAACCGAGCTGGTTTGTCTGAGACCGCATATCCGGGAAAGCCTTCCCGCCTTTGCGCTGGCCAATTATGCCTGTGAACTGGTAGAGCTCCTGCTGGAAGAAGGCCAGCCCCTTCCGGAGCTCTATGCCCTGTTGCAAGCACTGCTGGATGCGCTTGATGCCGGTGAGGATCCGGGAACGGGACGTCTCCTTTACGAGCTGCGCCTGGTTCAGTTGCTGGGCTATACGCCGCACTTGCGTCATTGCAGCCTCTGTCAGACCGCGCTGGGAGAGGGACGGTTTCTCTTTCACCTTCTTTCCGGAGGCGCTGTCTGCGGGAGGTGCCGGGGGCGTTTGAGCGGCCTTGATGTCGGTGCCGGAACCCTGGGGTCACTGTCCCGATGTCTCCGGATTCCGCTGGAGCAATTTACCGATGTTCGGCTGGGGAGAACCACCCTGAATGAGGGGGGAATGATCCTGCAGCAGATCCTCTCGGCACACTGGTCCCGTCCTCCTAAATCACTGGACTTTCTGGTCCAGGTTTCAGCCCCGTCCAACCTTGACAACCCCTAGCTGTGACGCTATCCTTGGCCGGCTAAGCTGCAGCTGTTTTTTCAGCCCTTTTCCGGGCGTTTTCTGCTTCGGGCGTATCCCCCTGAACAGGAGGTAATGTGACCTTTCAGCAACTGATTCTGGCTCTGCAGAATTACTGGGCCGAACAGGGCTGCGTGATTCAGCAGCCTTACGATATGGAAAAAGGCGCCGGCACCTTCAACCCGGCTACTTTTTTGCGTTCTCTCGGCCCTGAGCCGTGGAATGTCGCCTATGTTGAGCCTTCCCGCCGTCCCACCGATGGTCGTTACGGTGAAAACCCCAATCGACTCCAGCACTATTACCAGTTTCAGGTCATCCTGAAGCCGTCTCCGACCGATATCCAGGATCTGTACCTGAACAGTCTCAAAGCGTTCGGTCTGGACCCGATGGAGCATGATATCCGTTTTGTCGAGGATGACTGGGAATCGCCGACCCTCGGTGCCTGGGGCCTGGGCTGGGAGGTTTGGCTCGACGGGATGGAGATCACCCAGTTCACCTACTTTCAACAGGTGGGGGGAATTGACCTGAAACCGATCTCCGGTGAGATCACCTACGGCTGCGAGCGGATCGCCATGTACCTCCAGGGGGTGGACAACGTCTACGACCTGGAATGGGTCGACGGGATCAAGTATGGCGATATCCATCATCAGACCGAGGTGGAATTCTCCCATTACAACTTTGAGGAAGCGGACACCGGCATGCTGTTTCAGCTGTTCGATATGTACGAAAAGGAGTGCATTCGACTGGGTGAAAAAGAGTTGGTCTTCCCAGCCTACGATTTTGTCATGAAGGCCTCTCATGCCTTCAATCTGCTGGATGCCCGCGGTGCAATCTCGGTGACCGAACGTGCCGGTTATATCGGTCGGGTTCGGAATCTGGCCCGCCTCTGTGCCGAAGGTTATGTCAAGCAGCGTGAAAAGTTGGGCTTTCCGCTTTTGAAAAACACCTAATGTCGTACTGCCCGTTTGGAAGGGTGGTTTTGCCTTTTGGAGATATCATCAATGTCTGTTGAACTATTCCTGGAGATCGGGACCGAAGAGATTCCTGCAGGCTTTCTGCCTGTCGCTATGGAGGCGATGGAAGCCCGGATTCGGCAGGAACTGGAACATGCCCGGGTCGGGTTTGATGCGGTCCGGACCTTTTCCACACCACGTCGATTGGCGTTGTCTGTCACCGGTGTTGCTCTGCAGCAGGAGCGTCAGGAGCTGGAGATTACCGGTCCTCCGGCACGGATCGCGTTTGATGCGGACGGCAATCCGACCAAGGCGGCCATCGGTTTCGCCAAGACCAACGGTGTGGATGTCTCTGAATTGCAGACCGTTTCAACCCCCAAAGGGGATTATCTGGGAATTCGGAAGGTCGATGAAGGGGGCGCTACTGCAGAACTCCTGCCGGAACTTCTGCCTCGCCTGATTCAGGCGATTCCGTTCAAAAAGTCGATGCGGTGGAAGGACCTGGATCAGCGCTTTGCCCGTCCGGTCCATTGGGTTGTGGCTCTGTTCGATGGGAAGGTGGTTCCGTTTGCCTTTGCCGGGCTGACCAGCGGCAACAAAAGCCAGGGACACCGTTTTATGGCACCGCAGGCCTTCGAGGTCACCGGTGCGGAACAGTATGTCCAGGCCTGTGAGGAGCACCGGGTCATTGTGGATACCGAACGCCGCCGGGTGATGGTGGCCGAGCAGGTGGAACAGGTCGGTAAAGATGCCGGTGGCGCAACATCGATGGATGCCGATCTGCTGGACGAGGTCACCAACCTGGTGGAATACCCCCAGGCGATTTTCGGCACCTTTGACGAGGAATTCCTCCAACTGCCGGACGAACTGCTGATCACCAGCATGAAAGAACATCAGCGCTATTTCACTGTCAGCCAGCCTGACGGGACCTTGCTCAATCGGTTCATTACCGTCTCCAACAACTTGGCCAAAGACCTGTCGGTCGTGGTGAAAGGGAACGAGCGAGTTCTGCGAGCGCGGCTTGCCGACGCCATGTTCTTCTGGCAGGAAGATCAGAAGGTCAAGTTGGAAGTACGACTGGATGCCCTGAAGAATGTCGTCTACCAGAAGAAGCTCGGCACCAGTTTTGAAAAGGTGGAACGCTTCCGAACCCTGGCAGTGGAGCTGGCAGAACAGTTCGATACCGATGCGAAGGCGCTGACGGAGCGAGCTGCCACTCTCGCCAAATGCGATCTGGAAACCGGAATGGTCTATGAGTTCCCCGAACTGCAGGGGATCATGGGGCGTGAGTACGCCACTCTTGAAGGGGAGGCCCCTCGGGTCTGTACGGCGATCAGTGAACATTATCTGCCGGTCTCTGCCGGCGGCGACCTGCCTTCGGACAATGTGGGGGCTTTCGTCAGTCTGGCCGATAAGGTCGATACCATTTGTGGCTGCTTCGGCGTCGGCCTTATACCGACCGGTACGGCGGATCCCTACGCCTTACGGCGGAATGCTATCGGGGTGCTGAATATCATCCTTGATCGTGGCTTTGCCCTGGATCTCCCGGCTCTGGTGGAGCGCAGCCTGGTGCTGTTGGAGCCCAAACTGACCCGCCCGCTGAAGGACGTCCGTAACGATGTCCTGACCTTTAT
>JANQIN010000064.1 GCA_028282145.1 Thermodesulfobacteriota bacterium
TAGTCGAAGACCCCGGACTTGTCAAGGGAATTTACTGAAGATTCCGGCATTTAGCCCAAAGTAACGTCCGCCAGGACCACGTTGAGCCCTCCGTTGGACAGTTGTGCCAACGGCTTCCCCTTGAGTCCCGCCTTTCGGAGCCGTTTCAGATCGGGCACCAGCAACGCTGCGCGCCAGTCTCGACAAGGGCCTTCCAGCACCTCCCGCAGCTCCTTGAAAGAGGCGACCACGCCGGCTTCATCGTCCAGCCGTTCGCCGTAAGGCGGGTTGCTGAGGATCAGCCCCGGCCCGTCCGGAAGATCGTCGCGTAGGCCACAGGGGAGTACATCAAACAAACAGAGATCGCCAACCCCCGCGCGCTCGGCGTTGCGTGATGCCAGTGTGATCATCTTCGAATCGAGATCGCTGCCATAAAGACCGGCGACGGGAAGGGTTTCGCTGGCGAACTCCTTCAGCAGGCCCTGCCACTTGTTCGGATGAAACTTAGGCCAGTCCATAAAAGCAAAGGATCGATGTCGTCCCGGCGCCAGATTCCTGGCCCAGAGGGCGGCTTCAATCAACAGGGTACCGGACCCACAAAAGGGGTCCCACAACGGTTGATCGGGCCGCCAGCCAGCGAGCTGCAGCAGGGCTGCCGCCAAGGTCTCGCGTAACGGAGCCTTGCCCTGCTCCTGTCGGTAGCCCCGGCGGTGCAGCAGCTCCCCGCTGCTATCGACCGACAGAGTGCAAACATCCCGATCCACCCGGGCATAGACGGTCTGACTCTGCCGTTCCCGGCTTTCCGACACGTTCCCCAAAGCATGATTCACCGCCTGCTGCACGGTCTCGGCAAGACGATCGGAATGGATCAGCCGTGACCGCCGACAGCTTCCCTGAACAGACAAGGGAGCGTCCGGTTTCAGAAATCGCCCCCAGGGAAGGCGACAGGCTTTGTGATAAAGGGTCGGAAAATCCCGACATTTGAACTCCCCGACACGAACCAGGACCCGACTGGCGGTGCGCAGCCAGAGGTTGGCCCGCCAGATCGCAAGGCGGTCGCCGACAAAGTTGACCCCACCGGAGACGGCCTCCACCGACTCTACCCCCAAGGCTTCCAGCTCCGCTGCGCACAGGGCTTCCAGCCCGGGAGCGGTGACGGCGAAACAGTTTTCAACAGGGTTCTTTTTCATGAAGGATCACCTTGGGTTGACCGGTCGGGAGAAATTGCCGAACTCACTGTCGGCGTACGATATTTTATAGAAGTTTGAATATCAACCACCTATAATAGGATTACTACAGATTCATACCCCACTTGAGACGCGAATGAGTTATCCCAAATACTTCAAACCCGGCCAAAAAGTGCAATTGCGTCCGCTCTCCCCCGCGCCCGACCCTGCCCGGGTGGAGTTCCTCACGGCCTATCTGGAACACCAAGGTGCGGACACCTTTGTGGTCAGGCTTCCTTATGGCTCCAAAAAGGAAGAGCAGTACCCCTTTGAAACGACCATGCCGCTGGAGTTGAGCACCGACACACTGGGTATTGGCGTCAAAATGACAGTGGAAGTCGAGAAGCACCCCACTCCCGAGAAGCTCCATCTGAAACTCCGCCATGATCTCCAAGCCTACCAGAGACGCCATCAGCCCCGTACCGACGCCCAGGTTGAACTGCGCTTTTCCCGCAGCCAGGGCAACCTGAGGACCATGCGGCAGATGTGGGCCAAGAATGTCCAGCTGCTGGACACGCGAAAGGACTTTGCAGGGCTGGGTAAGTTCAACGCCTGTGAAGTCAACCTCAGCTTTGGGGGGATTCGATTTGCGGTCAAACCGCCGATTCAGGTGGCCGACCTCTGCCTGCTGCTGATTCGGCTGCCGGATGAGCCCCGCCCATTGTGCCTGCTGGCGGAAATCGTCTGGGCAGGTAAAATTCCAGTAGAGGCACCTCTTGTGGGGATGAAATTTATCGCCATTACCGAGGACGATCAGGAGCGTCTGGAACTGTTTGTCAGCGACCGGGAGGGACGCAAAAAATAGCAGAGATTGTCCCTTGTCCTGACACCACCGGTGGTGTATAAAAGAGATGGCTGCACACAATATCTAGTGGAGTTTTACCGGATGAACCTTTTTGCCGAAGCCGAAGTCTACCAGGCCTGCCGCATGCTTTTCGGAGCGGAAATGCGACTGAACCGCGACTTTCTTCGGTACCTGCAACCCAAGGGGGCCAAACAGGCCTACCGACAGCGGGCCAAAGAGACGCATCCGGACCGTTTCCCTGCCGACACCCCCGGCCATCACCGCAAACGGGTTCAATCGTTCCAGGACCTGAAAAAAGCCTATGACCTGATTCTGGACTTCTTGAATCATCGCAGCACAGTCACACTTCCTCTGCGTGAACAGAGCCCGTCCCCAGTCCGGCGCCACGGCGCCACCCCGCGTTATCAGCAGGGTCCGACACAGAGCACTACCGGCGCCAAAGATACCTATCGCGGTCCGATGCCGAACCGTCCGTTGGAATTTGGGCTCTACGTCTACTATCGCGGGCTGGTACCCTTTCGCACCCTGATTTCCGCCCTGGCCTGGCAACGCCGTCAGCGGCCCAACCTGGGTGAGATTGCCCTTCGCTGGGGCTGGATGAAACAGGGTGATATCGATGCCATCTGTCGTTACCGCCCCTACGGTGGTCACTACAAACGTTTCGGCGAACGGGCCATCGACCTGAACCTGCTCAACCAGCGACAGTTGCAGACCCTGCTGTATTACCAGCGAACCCAGCAGCGTCGCCTGGGGGAATACTTCATCGAGCAGGGCCTGCTGACCTCCGCCCAGCTTCAACACCTTCACCAGGAACAGCAAGCGCACAACCGGCAGTTTTCCGCTCCCGGTCACCGCCCCTTCTAACTTAGTGTACTATGCGGCTAATTCTGTTTGTTCATTCTGGTCTTTTTGGGGCCTGTCTTCGTTGTGCCTCCTCGGCTTGGCCCCACCAGGCCTGCGTCGCCACGCCTTGACAGCCACCAAAAATCCTTAGAATTAACTGGACGAACCAGCCACACAGGACACTTTAATACAATCTCGATACAGGAGAATGAACTATGGGTCTGCTGTCCGGCAGCATCAGCCTGAACCATTACCAGGTTCTGGGCGACACCGACAAATGCGACAATATGGACTGGATTGCCCAGCGCCTGTCCCAATTCGGCTTTCGGCCCATCGACCAGACCGCCGAGGAGCTCTCCTGCGGTTGGGTCCGTTTGTCGGACAGTCAGGACGCCGACTTTGCCGCCAGTCCCGATTTCTCCCGGGAGAACTACCTGGCATTCAGCCTGCGGATTGACAGGCGACGGGTCCCTGGAGCTCTGCTGAAGCAACATTTTGAACAGGCAAGCGAAGAATTTCTGCAGACTCGTCCCGGTATGAAGCGGGTCCCCAAGAGCAAACGCGAAGAGTTGCGGGATCAGGTCCGACTGTCCCTGCTGGCCCGAACTCTGCCGACCCCGGCAACCTACGACATCCTGTGGGACCGACAGCGGAATCGGATACTGCTGCTCAGCCTGAATCGCCAGGCGGTGGAATCGTTCGAGACCCTTTTCGGCAAAACCTTTGAAGGGATGCGCCTGTCGGCCCTGACACCGATGGACCGGGCCCTGGCCGCCGTCGATGATGAGACCCGGGCCAAGTTGAAGGCACTGGATCAGGCGACCAGTGACGGCTACCTGGAACAGATCGAAGCCAACCGCTGGCTCGGTTGGGATTTTTTGCGATGGCTGTTTCACAACAGCCTTACCACCTCGTCCGAGTACCCGGTCAATCAGGAAGGGATCGCTGTCACCGGCGCCCCCTTCGTCGCCTACCTCAACGATCGTCTGCTGCTGGCCGCCAGTAGTGATGAAGGCCAGCAGAAGGTGACCCTGGCCGGTCCCCAGACCCTCTTTGCCGAGGCCCGCACCGCCCTGGCACAGGGGAAGGAATTATTGGAAGCGATTATTTACCTGGAGCGGGATCAGAACCAGTGGCGGTTCTCCCTCAAGGGAGACAGGTTCCATTTCGGCAGTATGCGCTGTCCGGTGGTGAAGCCGGAAGTCGATCCGGCCGAAGTGGAAGATCTGGCGGAAATGTCTGAGTTCTTTGCCCGGGTCGGGGCGATCGAAGAAGCGGCTCAGCTGTTCGATAGTCTGTTGGCTCGATTTGTCCAGGACCGTATGGCGGAAGACTGGTCCAGACGTCAGCAGACGATCCAGGACTGGCTGCAGGGAACCGACCCGGCTTAAACCGGTTCTCCCACAGTAAAGACACGGGGTTCGCCGGTCAGAACCGACGGCCCCGCCACCGCCTCCCGCATCTGATGCAGAAAGTCGACCCGGGGGATCTCACGTGCTCCCAGACTGGCCAAAAGAGGCGTGTTCTGCTGACAGTCAACCAGTTCCCCTCCAAGCGCGCTGAAGTGAGCCAACAGATAGACCAGGGCGATTTTGGAGGTGTTAGGTCGCTCGTGAAACATCGACTCACCGAAGAAACAGCGCCCCATCCCTACGCCGTAGAGCCCACCGATCAAGTTTTCCTCCTGCCAGACTTCGACCGAATGGGCATGACCGGCCCGATGCAGTCGAACATAGGCCCGTTCCATCTCTTCGGTGATCCAGGTGCCGTCCTGCCCCTGACGGGGCACCCGTGCACAGGCCCGGATCACCTCCGAAAAGGCGGTATTCAGGGTCACACGATAGGAAGAGCGGTTCATCTCTTTGCGTAGGCTGCGCGACAGATGGATGTCCTCCGGATAGAGGACCATGCGGGGGTCGGGGGACCACCAGAGGATCGGTTCCCCGGCCGAATACCAAGGGAAGATTCCTTCCTGGTAGGCCAGCAACAGGCGGGCGGTGGACAAGTCTCCCCCCACCGCCAACAGACCGGAAGGGTCCGCCAGTTCCGGTGGGGGGAAGATCAGTTCGGGGCTGAGGCGAAAGACAGTCAAAGCCCGTTATCCGGATTTAGGGTTTTCTATTTGATAAACAAAATAATTAATCGGCATAAGAGAAGGTCAGAGTTCCTTTACGGCAACCGACAGTCACCTTGCCGCCCCCTTTGAGTCGCCCGAAGAGGACATCATCGGCAATCTGATCGCTGATCTCCGTCTGCAGCAGACGACTGAGCGGCCGGGCCCCAAAGATCGGGTCGTATCCGCGACGGGCCAGGTCGGCCCGGGCAGAGCGGGTCAGCACGACCTCCACCCCTTTCTCCTGCAAACGAACCGACATCTCAGCCATAAATTTGTCGACCACCTGCAGCATCACCTCCTGACTCAGAGGGGCAAAGGGGACAATCGCATCCAACCGATTACGGAATTCAGGCGAGAAGGTCTTTTCAATCGCCTTTTTCGGCGTCGACACACCCCGCTCACCAAAGCCGATCAACGCGGCTCCACCTTCCTTGGCGCCGACATTGCTGGTCATGATCAGGATGGCGTTCTGGAAGTCGGACTGTTTGCCGTTGTTGTCAGTCAAGGTACCGTGGTCCATCACCTGCAACAGGATATTGAACAGGTCCGG
>JANQIN010000104.1 GCA_028282145.1 Thermodesulfobacteriota bacterium
GTATTCCATCATCTTTGATGTCACCGAGCGCAAAGTAGCCGAAAGAGCGCTTCGTGAAAAAACCATGGAATACCGACAACTTTCGCAGGAATTTGCTGCCTTATTGAATGCCATTGATGATCCAATCTACTTGATAGGGCCGGAATATGACGTGATGTGGGCCAACCAGGCGGCCCGATCTTACTGGGGCGATCCGGCTCCGCAGCCCGGGGAGAAGTGTTACCGGCTTTGGGGCGATCAGGAAGAAATATGTCCCTACTGCCTCTGCCCGGAGATTTTCGAGCAGGGCCAACCTCTCGAAAAAGTCCTTCCACCCCATGAAGCAGGGATCTGGCAATGGTCCGGATACCCCGTCAAGAACGATCAGGGCAAGGTGGAAAAGGTGATTGTCCTGGCACGGGATATTACCGATCAGATCGAGTTGCGGGAGAAGGCAACACGATCCCAGCAGCTGGCGGCCTTGGGAGAACTGGCCGCAGGCGTGGCACACGAGATCAATAACCCCACCGGACTGATTATGCTGAACATCGACCGTCTTATGGAGGCCACACCGGACCTGCTGGATCGGCTCGACAGGGTCTGGCAAAAAGAAGGAGACTTCCAGCTTGGCCCTCTGAAATACAGCCGAATGAGAACGATTCTGCCCACGTTGCAGGAGGATATCTTCAAGGGGTCCCGTCGCATAAGCCAAATTATCGGTGAATTGAAAAATCTGACCCGTGAGGACGAGTTCGACCCCGCGCAGCCTGTCGATCTGAATGAGGTGGTCAATTCCTCCCTGTCGGTCGTTGAGGGGTTACTCCTTGGCGCCACCCTGACAGTGGAGGTCGAACTCAGCGAACCCCTGCCATTCGTCCAGGGTGTTTTTCTTAAATTGGAGCAGGTTTTGTGCAATCTGCTGGTCAACGCGGCTCAATCCCTGGAGAACTATGAACAGTCGATTTCGATTTGGACGGGTCAGGACGAAGACGGGCATGTCTTGGTACGAATCACAGACGAAGGGGTTGGGATGACACCCGAAGTTCTTCGCCAGGTTACACGTCCTTTCTATACAACCAGGCGCGAAAACGGCGGGACAGGTTTGGGCCTGGCGATTTGTGATCGGATTGTCCGGGAACACAAAGGGCAGCTCAATTTCCACTCAACACCCGGACAAGGGACGTCTGTCACCTTACTACTGCCACCACTGCAAGAGGAGTTGTCATGATTTTTCACGCACAGTTGGATGCTCCCATCCTTCTCGTGGATGACGAAGCTTCCTGGTTGAGGAGTTTGTCGTTGACCCTGGAAGTGTCGGGAGGTTTTCAAAATGTCATATCACTTCAGGACGGTCGCGAGCTCATGGCCTTGTTGGGGCGACAACCGGTCAGTCTGATCCTGCTGGATCTCATCATGCCAACCATCTCCGGGGAGGATCTGTTGGTGCAGATTGCAGAACAGTACCCGGATATTCCGGTCATCGTCCTCAGTGGCTTGGATCAAGTAGATACGGCTGTGAAATGTATGCGCGAAGGAGCTTTCGACTTCTTTGTAAAAACCACGGAAGCGGAAAGGTTGGTCGCCAGCATCCATCGGGCGCTCTCATTGAGATCGTTGAAGCAGGAGAACGACCAGATTCGGGACCGCCTCCTCCGGGGGACCCTCAGGCATCCGGAAGCATTTGAAGAACTCAACACCTGTAACAGCAAAATGCACAGCCTATTTCAGTATATTGAGGCCATTTCCTCCAGTCAGGAACCGATTCTGGTGACCGGCGAAAGCGGGGTCGGCAAAGAGTTGATCACCAGGGCGATTCATCAGGTGAGTTGCCCGGAGGCCCCCCTGGTGCCGGTGAACGTAGCCGGCCTGGACGACAATGTGTTCTCGGACAGCCTTTTTGGGCATGTGCGAGGGGCTTATACCGGTGCGGATCGGGACAGGGAAGGGCTTATCGAACGTGCAGAAGGTGGAATACTATTTCTGGATGAAATCGGTGACCTGTCATCGGTAAGTCAGGTGAAGCTTTTGCGGTTGCTGCAGGAGAAGGAGTACCTTCCCTTGGGAAGCGATCGACCCAAAAGAAGTACCGCGCGGATTGTCTGCGCGACCAACCATGATCTTGAGAAGAAAGTACAGGAAGGACAATTCCGGAATGATCTCTTTTTTCGCCTCCGGTCGCATCACATGGAGGTCCCGCCCCTACGCGAGCGTAAAGAGGATATTCCTATTCTGCTGGATAAATTCCTCACCGAAGCATCTGAACAGCAGGGGAAAACCAAGCCGACCGCTCCCGATGAATTGCGGGTGATCCTGGCCAACTACTCCTTCCCGGGAAATGTCCGCGAACTGCGGGCCATGGTGCATGATGCGGTCAGTCTCCATCAACGGGGAAAACTGTCGACAGCTGTTTTCCGGAAAGTATTGGAAGGGGGGCGTCAGAGCGCCGCCTTTCCCAAATACATCAATGAGTCTCCGGACGGTATCTTCTTTCCCGAAATACTGCCGACCCTGAAGGAGGCAGCTCAGTTACTGGTTACGGAAGCGATGAAGCGCTCTCAGGGGAACCAGTCGGTTGCTGCCGGAATGTTGGGTATCACCCGCCAGGCCCTGAGCAAACGGCTCAAAAAAATGAGGGAAGGGTGACTTTTTTCGGGTGTCTCGCTCAAAGAGCAGGGCTGCAACTTTCGTTGATCTGTCAATAAAAATTGCAGCCCTGCTCTTCGGAGAAAAGCTGAATGGGGCGGCTCGTGCAGAGAGATGAGCGTCAATGAATGTTTCAAACTCCATAAAGAGAACAGCTCAATCTGTTTTTAACTGTAACATATTGAAAAAAAGATTCTTTTTTGGCTGTGTTTTGTTTCTTTTCTGTCCGGCATACCTATTGCGATATTAAAACTGGATCAATTTTTTTGTTATTCAGTTTGGTTGTTCCCGCCTTGCATTGAAATGGCTCATTTTCCACGACGCGGGACCTTCGCACAGGGGAATCCATGATTCAACATTCTGGTTGTATGGCGTCATCTTCGGTCCAGAGTTTAAGTCTTTCTCTGGTGCAGGATGCACGCCTCTTTCTGCCTGATTCTCGGGAGCGGTTCCCGTGGAACCGCCCGGCTGAGAATCCCCGTCGACGAGATGAAAGGGGGGGACCCGTATGGCCATGGCGCCTGTCGATTTTCTCCATCCGGGCGATGTGATCGTCAAGGATACCCCGGGGGTTATTCATACCGTATTGGGTTCCTGTGTTGCGGTGACCTTTCATGACCCCTTGCTCAAGATCGGAGGGATCTGTCACGCCATGCTCCCCGAAGGAGGGGGAGAAGGTGAGTACCGTTTCCTGGATCAGGCTCTGGAGTTTCTGGTCTGCCGATTAAAGGACGCCGGGGCGAACCTGGGCCTTTTGGAATCTCGATTGTTTGGTGGCGCCGATGTGCGTCAATGCCCGTTCCAAGGGGGCAACAACCTCGGAGCAAAAAATATTGCTAAGGCCGAATCCCTGCTTTTTGACCTGGGCATCCCACTGGTGATGAAAGATGTTGGAGGGACCTGTGGTCGCAGGTTGCAGTTTTTCCCCCACAGTGGGGAGAGTCAGGTTCGAAAGGTGAAGGTTGGGGGACGCGCTAAATGACCGATACCGAAAAAACCGTCCTGGTTTCTTTCGATGTTTATCCGCATGACGGTTGATTTTCTTCCGAACGGAATCCACCACCTGACAATAGAGAAGAATGAGGCTCGG
>JANQIN010000155.1 GCA_028282145.1 Thermodesulfobacteriota bacterium
CACCGAACTGATCAGGCCCAGGCTGATCACCAGATCGACTTCCGGATCGGCCAGGGCTTCGGTCAGTTGCTGTCGGGCGGTATCCCGGCTCCAGTCACCCACTCGCTGTTTATCTTTCGGGAACCGGACCAGGAATTCCCCTTCCGTCAAGGCCGTGGACTCTTGAATGATCTGTTTCCGGACCGCCTGTGTGGTGGCCCAGGGCCCGTCGGAGAGGATCGCCACCGTCACCTGGCGGGTCGCCAGAGCGACAGAGGGGATGCAAAGAAGGAGCAGAACGACGGTTGCGGTTCCGCGCATCTTCCGAAGACCGTTTGTCATGATGCTCTCCCTGGTTGGGTGCCGGTGGCCAGACCCTCGAATGCCTGGCGAATGAGGGCTCGAAGACCTTCGCGAACCTCGTCCGGAGATTGAAAGAAGCGGTTGTACCAGGCGGTCACCGTCACCTGGAACAGCCCGTAAAGGTGCCCGGTGGTGATAAGAGGGTCCAGATCCGGGCGCAGACATCCGCGTTGCTGGCCATCGGCCATAATCCGCAGAATCACTTTGACGTAAGGATCTTTTTCATCGCTGTGTCCGACTTCCTTGGCCACACTCAGCGCCGGAAAAGCCATCTCCCGAATCATATGACGGTGATGATCTTCCCCGTCGAGGTGGTTTTGCATTTGACGCCAGAACAGGCCGAACAGTTTATCCTGTGTCGGGGCGTCGCTGGCGAGAAGAGGTTCCACGTCGGTCAGGATGCGGGATAGTTTGTCGTCGCAGTAGGCGGCAAAGATCTCACCCTTGGTCTCAAAGTAGCCGTAGATGGTGCTTTTTCCGACCCCTGCCGCCTGGGCGATCTCTTCTATGGAGGTGTTTTCGACCCCCTTTTCCGCGAAAAGGCGCAAGGCGTTTTGCAAGATTGCCTCCCGCGTCTGGCGTTTTTTTTCTTCTCGAAGTCCGGTCATGAATCTCTCCCTGTAAAGTCGAACGTGGTCGAGTTTATCGCGAAAATTCATTCTGTCAACAAAAATCGACCGCGGTCGATTTTTGTAAGGGGCTGCTTTACAAAAATAAACAATGATATTATTGTGTTAATTCAAACGATTGTTTAAAACTTTTGTTTAGAGATGCAGGTTGCCTGAGGAGAGGGTGAATGACGCAACGGGATACCAAAGATCGCATTCTGGATGCCGCCGAGGAGCTATTTGCCAGCGATGGCTATGTCGGGACCTCGCTTCGGGGGATTACCACAGCGGCCGATGTCAATCTGGCGGCGGTGAACTATCACTTCGGGTCGAAAGAAGGGTTGCTCGCAGCACTTTTTGAGCGACGGCTGGTACCGCTGAACAAGGTACGCCTGGAGAACATCGAGACCGTTCTGCGGGAGGCGGAACAGAAGGCTGTTCGCCCCAGCGCCGGCGAGGTGATGAAGGCCTTCCTCATACCGACCCTCGAATTCAAGAGGAATGCACCGGGAGCCCGCCATTTTGCACGAATGATCTGGCGTGCCTTTCTCGGGGGAGACAGGGGGATGCAGGAATCGTTTCTGACCCGGGTTGCACCGGTCATGCAACGTCTGCTGGACGGTCTGTCCCTCGCCTTGCCGGGAATACCCCGGGAGGTTCTTGCCTGGCGGCTGCGTTTTGCCATGGGCGCCGCGGGGCAGGTGATGGTCCACGATCCCGAACAGCCGGCCCTGATGACCGGCTTACGCCTTTCGGAAGAAGTGATGCAGAAAGAACTCCTCGAATTTGTCATCGGCGGCCTGGAGGCTCCTCATGAGGACTAGAACCGTTCTTTGTATCGGACTACTGACGGTTCTTTGCGGCTGCAGCCTTCACACCCCAATGCAACCGACGCCATCATCGGCCGTTCCGGACCGTTATAGCCGTAGCCTGACCGCATCGGATCTGGGACTGGACCAGCCGTGGTGGAACGCCTTTACGGACCCTCAGCTTGATGAGCTGATGCAGGGGGTCCTGCAGGACAATCTGGAGCTGGAGCAGGCGCTGGCGCGGGTGCGACAGGCCGAAGCCAGTCGCAAGATCGCCGGAGCATCCCGTTGGCCGACCCTGACCGCCGAAGGGGATGCCAGTCGTTCCCGGTCCGTATCCGGCACTGTTGGAGATACCACCGGTCTCTCCGCCGCTGCGGCCTGGGAAGTCGACCTCTGGGGTCGACTCCGCGCTCAATCCCGGGCGGCGGATCAGCGGTTTTCTGCCACGCGGCAGGATCTGCGCGGGCTTTATGTCAGCCTGTCGGCCCGACTGGCCGACGCCTACTTCCTGTGGCAGGAACAACAGGCCCAGCTGGCCCTGACCGAAAAGACCATCGCCTCGAACGCCGATACCCTCAAGCGGGTGGAACGACGCTATCGGGCCGGTCTGACGGGGGCTCTGGATGTCTATCAGTCGCGCCAGAACCTGGCTCCGGCCCAGGCCGCCCGTGCAGGTCGGACCCAGGCGCTGGTGGAAGCCGGGTCCACTCTTTCGCTCTTGCTGGGCCGGTTTCCCGAGGAGCCCTTTTCGCTGGAGACCCGTTCGATCCCGATGATCGAGGTGCCTTGGGGGAATGGCCTCTCGGCGACGCTGCTGCTGCAGCGACCCGATATCCAGGCGGCGGCTCTTCGGCTGAGGGCTCTCGATGCCGGGGTGGAGGCGGCGATCGCCGACCGATTGCCGGCGCTGTCCCTCGGGGCATCTGTCGGATACAGCCGCTCCACCACTACCGGCGTCACCCTGAGCGATCTGGTGTGGAACCTGTTCACCAACCTGACGGCCCCGCTGATCGACGGCGGACGGCGTTCGGCCGAAGTGGACCGAAGTCGGGCGGCGGTGGAAGAATCTCTGGCCGCCTACCGGCAGACCTTGCTGGAGGCGGCCCGCGAGGTCGAGGATGCTCTTTCGGCGGCGGAACAGAACCGCCTGCGGGTGGAGGGCTTACAGCGGGAGGCGACCGCTGCAGATGCCAGTCTGCGCCTGTCGACCGATAACTATTTCCAGGGCCTGTCCGATTATCT
The DNA here is from genome assembly GCA_028282145.1 of Thermodesulfobacteriota bacterium. GTDB lineage: Bacteria > Desulfobacterota > Desulfuromonadia > Desulfuromonadales > Geopsychrobacteraceae > JANQIN01. The sequence continues at coordinate 3,005 of JANQIN010000155.1, forward strand.
CGAGGTCCTGAGCGCCCAGCGATTCCAGTTTGATGCCCGCAGCCGCCTGCTGACGGCACGACGGGAGTTGGTCAGCTCCCAGGTCGGTCTTGCACGGGCCCTGGGGGGAAGCTGGACCGAACCATGGATGACGCAGCGGCACAGCCAAGCCGTTTTGAAGGGGGAGTAAGAATGTCTTCAACCAAAACCGCACTCAAGATTCTGCTGCCGTTACTGGTTCTGGCGGCAGGTTTTATCGCTATGAAGGTCCTGTCCGAACAGAGGAAGGCACCGGAACAGAAGGTTCGGGAAAACCGGGGTGTTCTGGTAGAGACCGTTCGGGTGGAACCCGCCCCCTTCCCGGTGGAAGTTCTGGCCTCAGGAACGGTGCAACCCCGCCTGCGTTCCCAGCTGGCACCCCAGGTTGCCGGGCGGGTGGTGACAGTTTCCCCCCGACTGGTAGAGGGCGGTTTTTTCCGCAAAGGTGAGGAACTGTTTCGTCTGGAGGCCGTCGATTTCCAACTGGCGGTTCAGCAGGCTGAGGCCAGTCTGGCCGAAGCCGAGCGGAATCTGCTGACGGTGCAGAGCCAGGCGAAGGTGGCACGACAGGAGTGGGATGCGCTGAACGGCGAGGGTACGGCCGAGCCCAACCCTCTGGTTCTGTTCAAACCCCAACTGGCGGAGGCCGAAGCACGACTCGTCAGCGGTAAAGCCGCCCTGGAGCAGACCCGGCTGAATCTGCAGCGAACCCGGGTGCGGGCGCCGTTCAACGGTCGGGTGGTCGAGGAGAGCCTCGATGCCGGTCAATTCCTTCGCGCCGGCGACGGGGTCGTGACCCTGGTCGGGACCGACGAGGTGGAGATCGTTCTGCCGGTCCCTCTGACCGAACTTCGGTGGCTCAAAGTCCCACGGCCGCAGAGCGATCAGCCGGGGTCTCCGGTCGCTATCCGGCTGCCGGGGGGTGCCCCCCAATGGGAGGGGACGATCAGTCGCAGTCTGGCGGTGGTCGATGCCCGGGGGCGGATGCCGCGCCTGGCAGTGACCGTGCGGGATCCGTTTAATCTGCAGGGGAGCGGGGAGCGCCCCGACCTGACCTTGGGGCTCTTTGTCGAAGCGATCCTGATGGGACCGACCCTCCAGCAGCAGGTTCAGGTTCCTCGCGCCGCGCTGCGCGAGAACAACAGCGTCTGGCTGATGGACGAAGGGAAACTCCG
>JANQIN010000254.1 GCA_028282145.1 Thermodesulfobacteriota bacterium
AGAGATACCCAACCATTGTAAGGCGATATCTTTCCAGCTTTATCGACAGCATGTTCATGCTGGCACTGTTTATTGCCCTGTCCTTTCTTTTCCCTCAGGATACCTCCACGGACAACGCCCTGCGTATCGGGTTTTTCTTTGCGATCTTTCTCTGTTATGAGCCGCTTTGCGTCAGTTTCTGGTGCACTCTCGGGCAAAAAATAACGAGGATAAGGGTTCGGCGACTTTCAACCTTTGAGAAGATCCCATTTCCTTTGGCTTTGGTCCGATACATTTTGAAGGTCTGTCTTGGATTTATTTCACTGTTTGCCATCATTTTTTCGAAAAACAGAAGGGCCATTCACGATTTTGTATCGGGGTCTATTGTTGTGAACGCAAATGCAATGCTTTCGCCTGAGGTTGGCGACATGTGCGATGGCGACTTCTCCGTATCAGCAGAGGGGCCGAGCGGCACCAAGTCACCGGAGAGGGAGAGCTCCAGGAAAGGCATTCCTCTTGCGGTCAAGATCGCAGTGCCCTGCTGGCTCCTCCTTATCGGTGTTGGAACGGTGGGAATCTGGGGTTGGAATATCTTTGTCGATCAGGCAAAGGTTGCGATCGGCAGGAATCCCATAGCCCTGCAGCACATAGGGGATATTCAAAAAATTGAGTCGGACTTTTTAGCGACAGGGGAAGCAGAGGATGTCGATACCTTTGTCTTCAGGGTTCAAGGCACCAAGGGCTCGGGAACCGTTACAGCCCAGTTCGTTTCGGTTGATACGGGTATGGAAGAAATCGTTTCCGGAACCCTTCGACTTGCTTCGGGCGAGACCTATCGCTTAATTCCGGAAGATTGACCGTGGTCCGGGTCGGACCCGCTCAAGAGGAGAAACATACGAAAAGGGTTTGATCACGACCCGTTTTTAGGACTTATCTGTGTTCAGGCCCTGCCGGTGCTATTCCAGGACGCTTCGGTTTATCATATCCGCTTCAATCAACTGCTTCAGTATCCTGTGACACTTCTTTTTCAGAGTGTCCCGTAATAACCGTGCTGCGGGAGAGATCACCTGCCGACTGGGGAAAAGCATCCAGAGTTCGGCCGGAATGACACTGTATTCCGGCATGACATTGACCAGCTCACCTCGGATCAACTCCTCATGGATCACCAGGCAGGATTTGATCGCCAGCCCCTTCCCCTCAATGCACCACCGCCGTACCAGGTCACCGTCGTTGGTGACGCGGTTGCTGTTCATTTTGACTTTGTATTCCTTACCGTCTTTGTTGAAGGTCCAGACATCGTTGGTCATCCCGTGGAGTTGATAGAGAAGGCCGTTGTGGCTGGATAGCTCGTCGGGATGATGTGGCATGCCGTAGCGATCGATGTACTCGGGGGTCGCACACATGAAGTAGGGAACATTGCAAAGCTTGAAGCCGTACAGCTTACCGTCGTCCAACGCCCCGAACCGCAGATAGCGGATGGCGATATCGACGTAGTCGCGGAACAGGTCGACGGTGGTGTCGCTGAGATTGAACCGCACGCCCAACTCGGGGTGGACGTCCATAAACTCTTCCACCCAGGGAGCGATCTGGTTTCGACCCAGGTCCGAGGAGACGGCGATCCGCAGCTCCCCATCCACCACGCCGTGGTCACTTTTGATCTGTTCTTTGGCGTGCGTCAGTGTTTGCAGGGCCTGTTGGCACTGGGGGATGTAGCGCTCCCCGGCGGTGGAAAGCCGCAGTTGTCGGGTGGTGCGGACAAAAAGTTCCACGCCCAGGGTGCTTTCAACCCGTTTCACCGCCGCACTGGCCGTCGCCTTGCTGATGTCCAGATGGGTCGCGGCTCCGGTGATGGAGCGGAACTCAGCCACTTTGAGGATAATCTGAAGATCTTCCAGTTGCATATTGTCTCGCCTTTTTTGACAATCTTTCAATGACTATACGGTTTTCAAGCCCCTTGTCCAGCGATACTCTTCCCGGTAAAGAGATGCAGCACTTTCTGCCGCCAAGTAGACTTTTACTATCGACACACAAAACGAGGGAAAGATGACTATGAGACTCGTGCTGGTAATGGTCTTGATTGTTTTTGGAAGCACAGCCTCCGCATTCGCGTCCGAGGCCACCATCAAGATTGTCACGGCGTCCGACATTCAATGGACGCAGCTCAATCCCGCTCGCGGTGACAAGAGCCCGAAGGCGGCCAACCTCTGGGGCGATCGTATTGGTCCGGGGCCGGCCGGTTTTCTTCTTGGCCCCGTGGATGGTTTCCGCTCGCCACCCCATATCCATAATGTCGCCTATCGTGGCGTGGTGATACATGGCCTGCTGCATAACGATGATCCGGATGCGGCGGACATGTGGATGCCGACCGGTTCTTTCTGGACGCAGCCCGCCGGTGAAGTGCATGTGACCGCCGCCAAGGGAAAAACCATTCTGGCGTATATTGAAGTGGAGGATGGGTTTGGGGTCTTTCCGCCCAAGGACGCCTTTGATAGCGGCGAGAAGCCGGTGAATGTGGACCACTCGAACCTCGTTTGGCTGGATTCGTCCAGCAGTACCTGGATCGACGGTGCAGCCAAGGGTCCCAAAGTCACCTTCCTCTGGGGCACGCCGCAAGAGGGTCAGCTCAACGGCAGCTTGATCAAGCTGCCGCCCGGTTTTCGCGGTGCGATCAAAAGTCAGGGGGAAAACTTCCGAGTGGTGATTATCCAGGGGGCCGCCCACTACCAGGTGAGCAAAGCCGAGGTAAAATCCCTGGAGCCGGGCAGCTATTTCAGCAGTACGGGTGGCGCGGCTGTTCACCGGGTGTCATCCAAAGCCGGCGAAGAGACGATCCTCTATGTCCGGACAAATGGTCCATACGACATTGTTTTGGACCGTCGGTAATCTCTTCGTTGGCATTGTATGGAAGTAAACGAGGAATTGATGAAAAAGACCATCGCCCTGCTGGTAGTGTTCCTAGGGCTCATTCCCCTCGCTTCGGTATCGGCTGTCGGAGAACATCTGGGAACTGTTCAGATCTCCTTCGACTACAATCGGGCCGAGCGGGATTACGCCAACAACCAGTTTGCCGTCTGGATCGAGGACATGGACGGGAATCTGGTCAAAACCCTTTTCGTGACCCGCTTTGTCGCCACCCGGGGGTGGAAAGTTCGCGAAGAGGCCGTCCCTGTCTGGCAGAAGAAGAGCCGTATTTCCTCCTTGAGTCGGAGTGAAGTCGATGCGATCTCCGGTGCAACACCGCCAGCCCAGCGGCTGATCTTTCGGTGGGACGGGGAAGACGCTAACGGAGTCCGCTTTCCCGCCGGGCTGTACCGTTATTGTGTCGAGGCCAACTATTACTGGGAGGCCAGGGTTCTCTACCGGGGCACCATCCAACTGGGCGACACCGAAGATCAAAGTAGCGCAAAAGCCGAATATACAACGGCCGATGCGCGGAACTATTCCATCGTCGAGAACGTCTCCGCCGCCTTTATTCCTCACATTGAAAATTCAAATTAAGGTTCGAAGCGTCGATTTATCAGCGGGATTAGAAAAAGATATGGACAGCGATAAAGGCGAAAAAGAAACCGACGAGATAGGTGATGCCGGCGATGCCGAGAATAACCCAGCTGACCTTACGTAAGCGGCCGCAGGCTTTGGCCTTGACCGGGTCCGCCGGGCACGGCGCATAACGCGTCCGCCAGGTCATCAGCGCTGCCAGGGCGATCAGTACACCTGAGATGGTAAAGACCGTCACTTTATATTCCGAGAAAGCGGTAATCCAGGGTGCCGCACCGACCAACCCCGCCAGCGCCGCACCCATGCCGAGGGTGACCAGCAAGGCCGGCAGTGCACAGCAGATCAAGGTTCCGACGGAGGTAAACAGGCTCAGTGACGGCAGAACGGTCTGTCGCCACAACGACGGTTCGTTAGTCGCCATGCCGCAGGCCGCGGACCGCATAGCCGGAGTCGGTGATCAACTTGGTAATGGTCGCATCATCCAGTTTTTGCCCTTGCTGAAAATGAATGGTGACGACCTTTTTATCCAGATTGACATCGATCGATTCCACGGCCTCTTCCCGGCCAAAGACTTTTTCCAGCGCGTGGGCACAGAAGGCACAGACCAGACCGTTGACATCGGCATAAACCGTGCCGCCGGGGTGGGCTGCGAAGGTTGGAACCGAGAAGGCGAAGAAAAGAATGATGATGACAAGTCGGGTTTTCATGGCGAGTTCCTTGGTTTAGTACCGGAAGATGTAGTTCAATAATACCTCACCCCGGTTTGACATGCCCACCTCGAGCAGGTGAACCCCTTTGAAAAACCGCACCAGCGGCGTCAACGTAAAATTGCCTTCTGACTCGGGCGAATGCTTGACCTGAAGCATCAGCCAGGTATGCAGGTCATCGAAATCCCCTTCATAGGGGGCCCAACCGACACGCGCCGATTGTTGAAAAAAATCAGCGATTCCCCCCGCCTCGGTATAGCGGTTTTCATACGAGATGAAGTAGCGGCGATCCTCCCAGTCGGCGGCAAGCCCGGCAAAACCGGCCGCACTGGTTTCGCCGTCCAATTCACCGGCATCACTGTAGGCGACGCCAAAGCCGGTTTTGAAGTAGAGATTGGCCTGCGAATCCGGCTTGTTCCACCGTTTGACCAGATGCGTCACCCGAGCGGCATTGAGGTAAAGCTCCCGGTCACGCCAGTATTCAAAGGTATAGCCGACCGAGATCTTGGCGGTGGGCGAATAATGCACGTAGGCGGAATTCAGGGTGCCGTCGTTCATGGTGATAAAGGTCCAGCCGCCTGGATAGGACACTGGTCGCGCCTGAACCAAGCTTGGCAGGATCAGTCCGATGCCGAGGAGGGTGACAAACAAAAATCGCATTTTCATCTCCTGCATTACGATACTTGGGGTCCGCGCGCCACAAACCGCTCTTTCCGGATCTATCCATGTATATACCATTCGCTGATTCATCCTGCATCCCAGGTTGCTCCCAAATACCTTGCTCACCGAAAATCCCGAAGCTCTCTTGTCCTTGCCAGGATTTGACCTATCATTATCTCATTAGAAAGTGGGGGACGAATGGCCTGGACCTACCTGATTACCGCAACTCTCTGCTTGGGTTGGATGCTGTCCCCGGATGTGTTTATCCGGGTGGGCAACGGCGTGGGGGCGAATAAAACACTCTTTATTGTTGGAGGCGCCGTCGCCGCCCTGCTGGCTGCACGTGCTCTTTTCCTGGTGCGCCATCCGCAGCTTCAGAATGACGGTGGAACCAACCGGACCGATCTGTTGGTTTACGGGGTCGGGCCCACCCTGACAACGACTCTTCTTCTGGCCAGCCGGATGGCACTGGTGCTGCTGATCCCGACCGGCGCTCTTGTCGCCAGCGGTTATGCCTTTAACGAAATATTCGTCTACTGGTTCCCCAATTTCGGCTTTGCTTACCTGCTGCTGGCACTTGTGGTCGTGCTGCATCTGGTCAGTGAGGCGTTTGCACGAAAAGCCCAGATCGTTTTTACCGCCCTTGTGTTGAGCAGTATGCTGATTTTAAGCGTTGCGGGGTGGATTACCACAAACAGCAGCCCGGTCCCTGTTGACACCGGTGCCTCCTTCTCCCTCCCTTTGCTGGCCGGAAGCCTGTTCTTCTTCCTCGGTCTTGAATTCAGCCCGGACAACCTGCAAACGGAGTCCCGCTTCCCTGCGATCGGCGCATTGCTTGTGGGACTGGTGCTGTTTTTCGGATGGGCGATGCTTTCGATCCATTCTGTTCCCGCAGAGCGTCTGTCCGGAACAACGATTCCTCATCTGATTGCAGCACGCGCTATCTGGGGTGACACGGGTCGGGTGCTGATGGGGATCACCATTATTGCCGGTACCTGCGGGGTCGTGAACGCGCTCTTTCACCTGGCGATCGGTTCCTTCCGGGAGCTCGCTGCACGGGGTCTTTTGCCCGGGCACCCTCGGGGTGAATTGATGCCGAGACGTTATGTGGTGCTCTTTGCCCTCATTATCGGTGTGCTGATGGGTAAAGGGTTGGCCGGTTACGAAATTCTCGACACCTATATTCAGGCGTCACTGCTGCTGTGGCTGTTTGTCGGCGGCATGCAGGCGTTTTCGGCTGCGACACTTCTCGGAAGACGGGGTGTCCCACACAGCTGGCATGGTCATGCCATAATGACAGTGTACACTGTTGCTGTGGTGTCTCTGATTGCAAGCGATTCGGAAGCGGTTCCGATCGTTCGCTTCCTGGCGCTGATCCTGCTCCCGACAGCGGCACTTGCCGCGTTCTGGTCGCGACGCAGGCTGGCGTTGAATGTCACTAACAACCAACACGCCAAAGGAGGTCACTCATGAAAAAACTGCTGTCTTTACTTGTTTTTTCATTCGCATTTACCCTCACACCGGCTTTTGCCGCGGACGTGGGAATGATGAATGTTGATGAACTGAAGGGGATGCTGGACTCCGATAATCTGGTCATCCTTGATGTGCGAACCGGCAAGGACTGGAGCTCCAGTGAGTTTAAGATCCCGGGTGCAATCCGGGCCAATCCGAGAGATTTTGCAACCTGGGGGGAAAGCCATCCCAAAGATAAGAAGATTGTTCTCTACTGCGCTTGACCGAACGAAGCGACAAGCGCCAGTTTGGCGCGACGAATGATCTCCAAAGGCTATACCGATACCAATGCTCTGGTGGGTGGTTGGCGTGCCTGGCAGCGAGGAAAGAATCCGGTCGAAGCCCGATAAAATAGAAATTTTCGACCTGGAAACGAAAAGACGGTCCCAGTGAAGTTGCTGCTGGGACCGTCTTTTTAGCAAAAAGAGTGTGCGTCCCGCTTCCTTTGTTTACCGGTAAAAATATCGCTGGCGAAAAGATCCGGATTGGGCCCAAGGTGCAACACTTGGTCTTTTTCCTCCTGAACCTGCACAAAACGTGACCAACCGTTGTCACAAAAGCACTTTTGTGACTGCCCTTTAATGGCAAATATTTAACATCGTTGCTCCTTGAGATCGGCTGGAGACCTTCTATGATGTTACTAAAGTGTTGAATTGAAAAGTCTTTTCTGGTTTCGTGGCGTTATGCGTTTGGAGTGAGAGGTGTCTGCTATCTGATCGCCAGTTCACTGGTGTGCAACAGATATGTGAAAAATGAGGAGGGTATAAACTCATGGCCGATACGCATATTGCGACAGTCGTTAAAGACATTGTGACCTCACTTGGAGTGGTTGTTGGCGGAGGTTGGGCCCTTTGGAAGTGGGGGTTTTCCGAGCATCTTCGAAGAAAACGAGAGATTCCCGCTTTGGATGGCGAGATATCAACCACCTCCGTTGCGACACCTTCTGAAAACGAACTCGTTACCCTTAACGTGGCCTGGACCAATCACGGCCCCTATCCGGTCAGGATTGATCCCACCGAGACGCGCATCGATATCTACGAACTTGATGAAGGTGCAAACTGCGGCCCCATTGTTTTCCCGGAAGAAAGAAAACCCGAATACACTTCACGCCCCTATATGGGCTTTATCGCGGTTGTCGTCAGCCCTAAAACAACCAAAAAAATACAAGAACATTTTGTCCTCAATGGGAATAAAAGATATCTGATTGTGGCGACCGTCGTTCTTCATCAACGTCAGTTGGGCACGGACCAGGACCTCAAAGGGTTCCTCTGGTACAAGCGGGAGCTGATCTGGCCATACCCGAAACAAGAGGAGGGCTCCGCGCCATCTGGAAAAGCGAACAACGACGATTCCCCTCCTGGCAAAACGTGATCCCTGGTCCCGTAAGCCTGTGAGTATGTCGCTGGAAAGAGTGTTGTTTTCTTAGACTGACGCAAGGGAGAATTGTCTTGCAACGCATATTCTCAAACATTATGGTGGTTTTATCTTATTGAATTAAACTTCTGGAGGGGCGAGAGATGACTCACTTTCGCGAAACTTTGTCGCCGTAAGGCCCGACCGGGCTTTACGGCGTTTTGTGTTTATGCGGGCAAAATAGTGACAGTATTGATGAAACATGAAAAAGCGGTGTTTGTCGGGGCCGTCATTGATCGCCTGCTATCCGGTTCCGGCCCCAATTCTGCGGTAAAGGCGGTGGGGGTGACGGGATGAAAATGTTCAGAAAGGTGCTGCTCATGGGGTTACCTCTCATTCTGATGACTGCGGTTGCGGCAGGTGAAGCCCAACAACCGGAGCCAATTAGCGTCAACATTCCAAGTACGTATGAGAACCCTATTCAAGGCTCTCTTTATTCCAGTGGCGATGATCTTGTCATCTTGTCCAACATGGACCCGAACGACCCGGATTGCTGGTCGCCTCTCATCCCGGCATTGCTGGCGCAAAGCTATTCGGTTCTTACCTATAGCTACAACCGCGTCGGTATCGAACGTTTAAACGACCTGCTGGAGGTTCTGACGTTTGCTCAAACGCAAGGTTTCTCCAAAGTTGTTCTTATCGGGGCCAGTCGGGGAGCGGTCATTTCTCTTCAGGCTGCAGCGAATCATAACCATACTTTTCGTATTGCTGCCGTTGCTGCACTATCGGCACCGATTCAATACGACGGAGTCACCTTCTACTCTGTGGAAGAACTCCGCGCCATTTCCGTACCAAAGCTTCTGATCAACTCTGAGGGCGACGAGGCAGCAAACGACACACGGAAGATGAGCGAAATCATTATGGAGCCCAAGTCGATGTCCATCTACAGCGGCGATGCGCATGGGACAAATATCTTTCACGACCCGGACAATAAGAGAGCTCTGGTCAAGGAACTGGTTGATTTCGTATCTACCAACAGTGGCCGCAGGTAGGGTTAGACTTCCTTGAGTCCGAACGGTATTCATCTGCCATGAAAGAATGCCGCTGACAAGAAAAATTGGGGGCCCGAATGCAAAGTTGTTGGGCCAGCCCCTTCAAAGGCCTCTTCTCCGTTTAGCGCAGGTAGAAGCCTCCAATTACAGATACCCAACCAATCATTAAAAATATTGCCGAACGATCGGTATGTGTTATGGTCGGCCTAACCGCATTCACCGGAGGAATCTCTTGTCAAAAGCCGACACCACAGCCACACAGAGTCTCAATAAAAAGGAGCAGGCTTCGCTGCAAATGCGCGCGACCATCCTCGCGACGACGATCGAAATTCTGGGAACGGAAGGGTACGCCGAGGTCACTGCCAGTAACTTGAGTAATAAGGCAGGCATTAGTAAAGGCGCCCTCTATCACCACTTTGCCAATCTCGATGAAATCCGTTTTGCCGCTTTAGCCTTGCTTATTGAGCAGCTTATGACGACAGATGATCCGGCTCGCTATAAGAACCTTCAGGATTTTCTCGACACCGCCGGTGAAGAGGTGTTTGCGATGATGAAGGAGCATCGGGTGGCCATCAGAGCGCTCTACGTGTTTGTGACGCGTGCCCTGGTGGATGACGTTATAAAAGAACAGATGCAGGTTCTGGTAAAGCATGCGATTGATCAGTATCTGCAGGCTCTGCGCTATTTTTGCCCTGAGCTTACCCGGGAAGAAAGAACAGCCCTGACGTGGGTGGTCGATGCCTACTATGCGGGATCGATTCTGCAATGGCACGTTATGGATGATCCGGCAGCCTGTCGCACCAGCTGGCAACAGTTCACAAGCCTCGTGACACATTATGTTACAGGTAAACAGAGAGGCTGAGCCTTTCGCATTTCACAGGCCGTCCGGCCGCCTTCCAAAGCCCTTTCTGTGATTTCAATCCATCTGACGGAGTTTTATTGTTTTTAATTTTACCGAACGTTCGGTATGTGTTATGATTCTGTCATAAAATTGAGAAAGTAATGAGTGGAGCGCACCATGTACAAATGGGAAGGGGTGGAAAAGAGCATAAAGCAGCCGAAGAAACAATCGGCAACGGAGGTGTTCTCCACCTGTAAGTTGGACCACCTGACCGATCCGCAAAAAGAGGTGCTTTTGTCCTACCTGAAGCCGCACCGCGTGAAATCGGGACGGGATATCAGCGACATCGACCCCAGTCCTACGGGCCAGATCATCTTCTTGGTCGAGGGCGGTATCATGGTTTCTCTCCAGCAAGAAGGAAACTACAGCATGGTTTTCGGTATCTTCGGCCCGGGTGCGATCATTTCCGATTTATGGGAAGAATCGACGAAGGTGCTCAGTGTTGAAATTCATACGCTGGAGCCGACCCGCATGTGGTTTTTGACCACTGCCGACTTTGAAGAGATTCTTCGCAAGGAGCCCAAACTGGCCATTGCCCTGTTGAAGCGGTTCGAGCGGGACAATAACCTGCGTTGGCGGCACACCCTGAACCGTATGCATGCCTACTAAACGTCACCGGTTTTCTCCGAATGGCATGGAGTCCCCCATTCGAAATTGAAGTCAGATCTTGAATTGTAAAAATGTATTGACCGGAGAATATCTCATTTGTATTATGAATAAATGTTCATTCATCAGAGGAAAGTATATGCCAAAGTCAGCTGAGCAAAACCGGATTGCGCGAGATAGCCGTCGCGATCAAATTTTAGACAGTGCACTGAAAGCTTTCTCTGTCAAGGGTTTGGGAGCGACCAAAATCAGCGATATTGCACAAGAGGCGTCGATTTCCCAAGGCCTGCTATACCGGTATTTCAAATCAAAAGATGAAATATTTGCCGAATTGATTCGGGGCGCCTTCGAGCGAATGAACCTGGCCGCCAATGAGTTGACAGCATTGCCCCTTCCTGCAAACGAGAAGATCAGAACCGCCATCCTGCAACTGTTGCAGGATATTGAATCTAACGAAGATTTTCCTCGCTATGTGTTGCTCATTGCTCAGTCCGGTATTTCAGATTCGGTACCGGATGGAGTGAAAAAAATCATCGAAGAAAATGCAGAAATTCCCTATAAGGCGATGGCAAAAATTTTTGCAGATGGACAATGTGAAGGCACCGTAAAGGACTACGAGCCAGAAGAGATTGCTGTCCTTTTCTGGATCACCATCAAGGGCCTGGCCATGCACAAAGCAGCTTTGGGGCCAGGTTATGTCTCACCCAACCCGCAAATGATTCTGGATAATTTTCTGAAATAAAACCCGGCGACTTACATCCTCTCGACAGGAAAGAAGAATGACAGGCACAGAAGGAACACGTAGCAGCGCCATTACCGAAGACAACAACTGGGCCCAGCCAAATGTCGTTTCGACAAGACTGGGTCCGGTCGAGTACAGCGAATACGGTCAGGGGCCTGTCATCGTCGCCTTGCATGGCGCTATGGGGGGCTATGATCAAAGTCGCATTCTGGCACAAACCATCGGTGGAGAAGGGTTCCGTTATCTGGCTGTGTCAAGGCCCGGTTATCTGGGAACCCCTCTCAGTTCGGGTGAGTCTCCTGAAGCCCAGGCCCGTCTCATAGCGGCTTTACTGGATGCCCTGAGCATAGAGTCGGCCTGTATTATGGCCATTTCCGGCGGCGGGCCTGCTGCACTTTTTTTCGGGCATCAGTTTCCTCTACGCTGTTCAGGCCTCGTATTGGTTTCAACCTGTGCAACAACGATCGACACACCCATCCCTTTTTCCTTCAAGGTGATGCAGTTTCTCGCTCGTTCTCCATTTATCGCCAAGCGCATTGGAGATAAAATGACCAGCGACTTGAAAGCTGTCGCCAGAAGATCTATCTCAGAACCGAAACTGCTCGAACAGACCTTTGCCGATCAAGAAATTGCGCCTCTGTTCAAGGCAATGCTCCGAAGTACCGGCGACAGGATGAACAAGAGGTTGGTCGGCACGAAAAACGACATCCGTATCAGTCGATATTACGACTACCCACTCGAAGCTCTCGATCTCCCTGTCTTGGTCGTTCATGGCAAATGCGATCAACATGTCCCGTTTTCCAGCCACGCGGTTGTTTTTCAGAACCGGTTAAAGCGATGCACACTGCTTGCTGTTGAGAATGGTGAACATGTAGCAATCTTCACGCACCGAAGGATCGTGCAGCAAGCGGTTATGGATTTCTTGAAAGAGATAAATCGGGGACAGAATACTGAATTGAAAGCGGGAGCAAGTATTGTGTCCCCGGAACCTGGTATCTGACCTAGGTGACACGATAGTTTTCCACTGCCGCTTCATCCCACTCGATCCCGGAACCCGGTCGTTCGTCCAGTACGGCAAATCCATCCTGGATCTTCAGAGGGGTTTCCAGGACCGGGTTGAACCAGTCGGCGTATTCC
>JANQIN010000019.1 GCA_028282145.1 Thermodesulfobacteriota bacterium
GGTTCGGTCTGTACCACCCGGGTTAAAACCGGCGTCGGTTATCCCCAGCTCTCTGCCGTGATCGAATGTGCCGACGCTGCCCATGGGCTTGGAGGACGAATCATCTCCGATGGAGGTTGTGCGTGCGCCGGGGATGTCGCCAAAGCTTTTGGAGGCGGGGCCGACTTTGTCATGCTCGGGGGAATGCTTGCGGGGCATGACGAAAGTGGCGGCGAGCTGATCGAACGCAACGGCCAGCAGTTTAAACTGTTTTACGGCATGAGCTCGGCCACCGCCATGGAGAACTATGCCGGCGGTGTCGCAGACTACCGCTCCTCAGAAGGGAAAACTGTAGAAGTTCGTTATCGGGGCCCTATCGAGACCACCGTAAAAGATGTTCTTGGCGGGCTTCGCTCTGCCTGCACTTACATCGGAGCCGGAGCTCTGCGCGAGTTATCCAAACGCACGACCTTTATCCGTGTCATGGAGCAGGAAAACCAGATTTTTTCCTAAACACGGTACCATTTCCTCTCAAGGCAGGGGCTCGTCCCCTGCCTTTCCTTTTGGCAAGGTTGTTTCTTTTTTCGGCATCGAACACAGTGTTTGCATCGTAACGAAAGTTCAATTAAGGTGGCATTTTCATAGGTTAGCGCCGACACCCTCCGAAACTTTCTGGTAGACTGTTTCAGGCATTGTCGTTGCAAGCAACCACGTTTCATTCTTATTTGTTCGTTGGCGAACATACGGAAAGGATCGCGGAGCTGACAGCCCGCCCGGATTTATCTTTATCGATCTGCCCCCGGCTGCGGCGGCAGGTTTTAGTTCGGAACTCAGTTCCACACTGGCATGAATGCGTGAACAAGGAGACGATGATGAAACAACGCAAACTGATCGCCCTGGTACTGTCCATTTTTCTGTTTCTTCCCTGTCTGGCTTTCGCCGGCAAAGACCTGGACGCCGTTCGGAAGAAAGGCTTTATTCAGGTCGGTGTTAACGGTGGTGTCTTTGGTTTTGGCATGCCCGATGAAAAAGGTGTCTGGAAAGGCCTCGACGTTGATACCGGCCGTGCTGTGGCGGCAGCGGTATTCGGTGATGCCAATGCCATTAAGTTCACCCCGCTGACCGCTGTTCAACGCTTCACCGCACTGCAGTCAGGCGAGATCGACCTTCTTGCCCGGAACGCCACCCGTACTCTGAGCCGTGACACCCAGCTCGGTCTGAACTTCGTGACGACCAACTACTATGACGGTCAGGGCTTCCTGATTCCCAAGGCCCTTGGCGTCAAGAGCGCCAAAGACCTGAGTGGTGCCACTGTCTGCGTTCTGCCCGGCACCACGACCGAGCAGAATGCTGCCGACTTCTTCCGCAGCAACAATATGGAATGGTCCCCTGTCGTGATCGAATCGACCAGCGAACTGGCCAAGACCTTCTTTGCCGGTCGTTGCGATGTTCTGACCTCCGACATCTCTCAGCTGGCCGGCACCCGCGCTACCGCTCCGAATCCGAAGAACTACGTCATCATGCCGGAGGTCATCTCCAAGGAGCCCCTGAGCCCGGCCGTACGGCACGGCGATGACCAGTGGAAAGATATCGTCGACTTCTCGGTTCTGGCGATGATCGCTGCGGAAGAGATGGGAATTACCTCCAAAAATATCGACACCATGCTTAAGAGCAAGGATCCTAAGATCCAGCGCTTCCTCGGCGTAACCCCCGGCAACGGAAAAGCGCTCGGTCTTGATGAAAAGTGGGCCTACAACATCATCAAACAAGTCGGTAACTACGGCGAAGTCTTTGAACGCAACGTCGGTCCCAAGACCGCTCTTGGCCTTGAGCGTGGTCTGAATGCCCTTTGGACAAACGGCGGCTTGATGTACGCACCTCCTTTCAAGTAAACTGCACCAATCCACTCGGGAAGGCCCCGTGGCCTTCCCGAGTTTCGTTGTTCTGTTCTGAAACATATTGCGATTCACGGGATGAGGAATTGATGAGTGCCCCCACACCCCAAGGGTCCCCTGCAGAAGAGTTGCCCCAGGCAGTTCCTTTCTGGCGGGATCCCGCCAAACGTGCCCTGGCGTTTCAGTTGGTCGTTCTGATCATCGTTGGCGCTGTCGGATACGTTCTTTTCTCCAACACCCAGGCCAACCTGGAGCGTCAGAACATCGCTTCCGGTTTTGAGTTTCTTGAGAAAGAAGCCTCTTTTGAGATCGGAGAGTCCCTGATCGACTACTCCGCAGCTGACCGGTACAGCCGGGCCCTTCTGGTGGGGCTGTTGAATACTCTGAAGGTCTCCCTGATCGGTATTGTGCTGACGCTGGCCCTGGGTACGATCGTCGGTATTGCCCGCCTGTCTCACAACTGGCTGGTATCCAAGTTCTCTGCCTGGTTTATCGAAGTCATGCAGAACATCCCCGTTCTGCTGCAGCTCTTTTTCTGGTACGCCATTTTTTACGAAACATTCCCAGCCCCGCGACAGGCGCTGAACCCCATGCCCGGCGTCTACCTGTGTAACCGGGGGCTTTTATTCGGGGTCCCCGAAAGCCACCCGATTCACACCTGGATGTTGTTGGCCTTTATTGTTGCCTGTTTCAGCTGGTGGGGCTTCAACCGCTGGGCCCACGGGTTCCAGGACCGGACCGGCAAAGCATTACCTGTCATTCGGATGGGATTGACTCTCTGTATCCTTCTTCCGGCTGTGACCTGGTTAATCGGCGGTGCACCGACCGCTATGGACCTTCCAGTCTTGAAGGGGTTTAACTTTAAAGGTGGTCAGGCGTTAACCCCTGAATTCTGTGCCCTCCTCTTCGGTCTGGTTCTGTATACCTCGGCTTTTGTCGCTGAAATTGTCCGGGCGGGTATTCAGGCGATCAATCGGGGGCAGGTCGAGGCCGCCATGTCGATCGGTCTGAAACCTGGCCAGGTCTTGCGGCTGGTGATTCTGCCACAGGCCCTTCGGGTGATTATCCCTCCGGTGACCAGCCAGATGATGAACCTGACCAAAAACAGCTCCCTGGCAGTGGCGATCGGCTATCCCGATTTCGTTGCCGTCACCAATACCACCATCAATCAGACCGGTCAGGCGATTGAAGGGGTTGCCCTGATCATGGTGGTGTACCTGTTCCTCAGCCTTTCGACGTCGGCCTTTATGAACTGGTACAACAAACGCATGGCGTTGGTGGAAAGGTAGACCGATGAGCGAACCTGTAACCACAACTTCGGCTACCGAGGAGATCAAGCCCCCAGTCAGCAATGTGGGCGTTCTCGGCTGGATCAAGGAAAACCTTTTTGACGGCTGGTTCAATACCACCCTTACTCTGCTGACCCTGTTCGTGCTTTACAAGGTCCTGCCGCCTTTTGTCCAATGGGCGTTTATTGACGCAATCTGGTCTCTGACAGAAGGGGCCCGTCCCGGTGGGGACGGTGCCGTCTGGGCGGTTATTCCGGAGAACGTTCGCTTTATCTTGTTCGGATTTTTTCCGGAAGGCCAGACCTGGCGCCCTATCGCCGCTATTCTGATCCTGTTTGCACTGGTCTTTTACAGTAAGGACCTCACGAACTGGAATCGCTTCTTTGGCCCGATCTGGACCGTCGGCATCCTTGTGATGGGCGTGCTGATGTACGGTGGGATTTTCGGACTCCCGGTTGTTGAGACCTCTAAATGGTCCGGCTTCCCCCTGACCCTGACTCTGTCTCTTTTCGGCATGGTTGGTGCCTATCCGCTGGGAGTTCTGCTTGCCCTCGGACGCCGGTCCCGGATGCCTGCAATCAAATCCCTCTGCGTGGTCTACATCGAACTGATCCGCGGAGTTCCCCTGATCAGCCTGCTCTTTATGAGTTCGGTCATGTTCCCCCTCTTCCTGCCTGAGGGAATGACCATCGACAAGATTCTTCGCGCCCAGATCGCCATTATTCTCTTTACCGCGGCTTATATCGCCGAAGTGGTTCGTGGTGGTCTGCAGGCAATCCCCAAAGGGCAGTACGAAGCGGCTGAATCTCTGGGCCTTCCGTACGGGCTGACCATGCGGTTAATCATTCTTCCGCAGGCTCTGAAGATTGTGATTCCTCCGACCGTAGGTATCCTGATTTCGGCCTTCAAAGATACCTCTCTGGTGGTGATTATCGCCCTGTATGATCTGTTGAAAACGACCCAGGTGACGCTGTCCAACCCCAAATGGATGGGCTTCTCCACCGAGGCATACATTTTTCTGGCCATCCTTTATTTCATCTGCTGCTACGTCATGTCCAGTTTCAGCCGTAAACTGGAAAAGGCGCTGCACACCGGCCGCTAGCTGTGAGAGCATACGATGACTGAAACGAACGAAAACCCGATTATCGAAATCACTGCCATGCACAAATGGTACGGTGACTTCCACGTCCTTAACGATATCAACCTGCAGGTTCAGCAGGGGGAACGGATCGTTATCTGCGGCCCTTCCGGTTCGGGGAAATCGACCCTGATCCGCTGCATCAACCGGCTGGAAGAACACCAGCGGGGCAGTATTGTGGTGGATGGGATCGAATTAACCAACGATATCAAGAACATTGAACAGGTGCGTGCCGAAGTGGGGATGGTCTTCCAGCATTTCAACCTCTTCCCTCACCTGACCATTCTGGACAATCTGACCCTGGGACCGATCTGGGTCCGAAAAACCCCCAAAAAAGAAGCGGAAGACATAGCGATGATGTTTCTGGAGAAGGTCCAGATTGCGGATCAGGCCATGAAATATCCCGGTCAGCTTTCCGGTGGGCAACAGCAGCGTGTCGCCATCGCACGAAGCCTGTGCATGAAGCCCAATGTCATGCTGTTTGATGAACCAACCTCCGCTCTCGATCCGGAAATGGTGAAAGAGGTTCTGGACGTCATGATCCAGCTGGCCGAGGACGGTATCACCATGCTGGTGGTCACCCATGAGATGGGGTTCGCCAAATCGGTGGCCCACCGAGTCATGTTTATGGATGCCGGCAAGGTTGTGGAAGAAAACAATCCCCACGATTTCTTTGACAACCCACAACATGAACGCACGCAGCTATTTCTCAGCCAGATTCTGTAACCTCTGCTATTTTACAGACACAAAAAAGGCCACCCTTCAGGGTGGCCTTTTTAATTGTTATTCAACCGTTTAGTTCGTATAAGCCAGAATAATTTTCAAAATTCTCCGCACCGGTTCAGCGGCTCCCCACAATAGCTGATCGCCCACTGAAAAAGCGGAGATATATTCAGGGCCGATATTCATCTTATGAATCCGCCCCACAGGAATCGACAGCGTTCCGGAAACCTTCACCGGTGTCAGCTCCTCTGCAGTTGCTTCACGCTCGTTGGGAACGACATTCACCCACTCATTGTGCCCGGCAATAATCTTTTCGATCTGGCCGACCGGAAGATCTTCTTTCAGTTTGATGGTGAAGGCCTGGGAGTGGCACCGCATGGCGCCGATACGAACACAGAGTCCGTCGATCGGAATTCGCTCCGCTGCGGAATTTCCAAGGATTTTATTGGTTTCGGAAACGCCTTTCCACTCTTCTTTGGTCTGCCCTCCTTCAACCGGGACATCGATCCAGGGGATCAGACTGGCTGCCAGGGGAACACCCCACTGATCGAGAGTCAACGACCCATCGTTCAGTTTTGCAGTGACTTTTTTATCAATATCGAGGATGGCCGTTCTGGGGTTCGCCAGGAGATCTTTCACATCGGCTTCAAGTTCACCCATCTGGGTCAACAGCTCACGCATATTTTGCGCTCCTGCCCCGGAAGCCGCCTGATAGGTCATGGAACTGATCCATTGGACCAGACCGGCTTCAAACAACCCGCCCAACGCCATCAGCATCAGAGAAACGGTACAGTTGCCACCGATAAAGTTTTTCACTCCGGCAGCCAAACCGTCGTCGATGACCTGACGGTTGACCGGATCAAGAACGATAATGGCATCATCTTTCATGCGCAAAGCGGAAGCGGCATCAACCCAGTATCCGTTCCACCGCTGTCTCAACTCCGGATAAACCGCGCGCGTATAGTCGCCACCCTGACAGGAGACAATGATATCCATCTCCGCCAACCGATCGATATCCTTGGCATCGACCAGGGGCTGGCTCCCTTGTCCGACATCAGGCCCATTCTGCCCGGCTTGAGAGGTGGTAAAAAAGACTGGCTCAAACCCCTGAAAGTCCTTTTCGGCGAGCATTCGTTCCATCAGAACCGACCCAACCATGCCACGCCAACCTACAAAACCGACACGCATCATCTTTTTATCCTTTTTCGACGGTTATTTCTGACCGGCAAACGCCAGCTTGACGCTAAATCCTAAAAATACCGACCCGGTAAGCCATCGCAGAAGCCGCTGGCCACGACCGGTGGTCTGAATCCGGGAAGATAGGTAACCCACCAACAGTACCACATGCGTATGAACGATGCCTGCCATCAAGGCGTGAACCAAGCCCAACAGAGCAATCTGAGTTCCTGCGTTGGCATTGATCGGATGGATAAATTGAGGCAACAGAGCCACCATCAGCAGGGTAATTTTGGGATTCAGGAGGCATACCAGAGCACCATTGCGATAGATCTGCCACCCTGTGCGCGCCTGTCGGTCCACAGTCGTACCGGAAACCCCACCCTGCCTGAACGCCTTGATGGCAAGCCAGGCTAGATAACCGCAACCCGCAAACTTGACCAGGGTAAACGCCAGAGTTGAGACCTGAAGCAGAGCCGACAGCCCACAGGCAGCCGCAGCCGCCTGACCGAGAATTCCGGTAGAATTCCCGAGATTTCCGATCATTCCGGCCTTTCGTCCATGGCCAAGGGTGGTTGAAATCGTATAGACCCAGCTGGGGCCGGGAGACAAAGCGATCATCAGACTCACCACACAGAATCCCAACAGTTGTGACAGTTCGATCATGCGGACAACCCTTTCAAGGAACTTGTGACATCAAGCAAATCCGGCTGACGTCACGCGAACCTTTCTGGTACCATAAAAGTGCTGATATTATCAATAAAAGGAGCTCGCGTGGAAACCCAATTAGATAAAGCCCTTGTTGCGGCGCAACAGGATGCTTCTGCGAAAAAGACCTACTTCGAAACGATTCTCAACACCGCCTTTTTTGTACCAACCGACAATCGCACTGACGGTCAGTCCGCAGCCCTTGAGGCTCAGGCTGGCGATGAAATCACCCCGCTTGTTCTTAAGCATGGGGAAAGGCCTTACCTGCTTCTCTTCGACACCCATGATCGTATGCTTGCCTGGGCGGGCCAGGAGATCGCCCATGTGCAGCTTCCCGGCTACGTCCTGGCAGAGATGACCAAGGGCGATCTCTTCTGGGCACTGAACGTTGGCACAGAGCATCCGTACGAGCTGAATCCTGATCAGGTCAACTGGCTTCATCAGGAGGTCCAAAAAGCCGCAAAAAACTGAGGAAAACCTTTTTTCTCTCAGGGCGAGAAAAACTCCTTGAGGTACTTGAGATATCCGGGATGATTGTCGACATTGAAATGGTCAGCATCCTCAAGCTCTTGAACCTGAACAATCTCGTCTGGAAACGCCTCAGCTAGACGCCGACTATGCGCTTCAGGAATAACCTGATCCTGAACGGCAATAATGATTAAGGTCTCTGCGTCGATCCGTGGCACATGCGCCAGTGAATCGTACCTGTCTTTCAGCATCCAACTCACCGGGAAAAAGGGGTACTCCCTGCGTGCCAGAGCCACCATACTGTCATACGGGGTAACGAGGACCATTCGCTTAACCGGACGCTGGGACGCAAGGTAGGTCGCAATACCGCTCCCCAGGCTGCGGCCCACGACCCAGACTTCCTCATGCTGAGACGCAATATGGTCGTAAAGGGCCACAGCATCCTTAAAAAGTCCCTCTTCTGACGGTTGCCCTGTACTGCCGCCGAACCCACGGTAATGAGGAAGATAGACCGTTTTCCCGGGAAATAACCGGTTGAAGACCGGCACATTCCATTCAACCGCCTCGGCATTTCCACCAAAGTAGATGATGGCGACGGACTTTCCCGGTTGGAGGTACCAGATTCTGAGACGTGTATCGTCATGCTCCAGGGTGAATCTTCCCCCCCTCGAATCACCCGGATCAGGTGTAGGGAAGTACAGATAGGCACGCTGGTTGAAATAGAGATAGGCAGCAAACCCCAAATAGGACAAGAAAAAAATCAAAAGACCTGAGGTCAACACAGAACGATGCATCTCCTTCCGCCTCCCCCCTTCCAGATCAGGGTGAAACATTTCCGTTTTCGTTCTCTTTCGAAATAAACAGTTCTCCCTTATACTGCCCCTTTCAGGGAGGTCTGACAATGAGCGAATCCAATCCGTTGGTCCAGATGATGACCAGTCGGGGGGAGATTATCCTGGAGCTCTTTCGGGACAAAGCCCCCATCAGTGTAGAAAATTTTATTCGTTATGCCCGGGAAGGACATTATAACGGAACCATCTTTCACCGTGTTATCAAAGGTTTTATGGTGCAAGGTGGCGGCCTGACCGTTGAGATGGAAGAGAAACCAACTCACGATCCGATCGAAAACGAAGCCCGAAACGGTTTGAAACACAAGGTCGGAACAGTCGCCATGGCACGAACGACGGACGTTCACAGTGCCACCGCCCAGTTCTTTATCAACACAGAGGTGAATAAAGAGCTGAATTTCACCGGTAACAATGAACGGGATTTTGGCTATGCCGTCTTTGGTGCCGTGGTTGATGGAATGGATATTGTCTATACCATCGAGCAACAACCCGTCGAAGACCGGGATGGATTCGAAGGTGTACCGACAGAACCGATCGTGATCGAGTCTGTAGAAATTCTCGACTGAATCTCAAAAACAATCTCCAAGCCCGTCAATATCGCGGGCTTTTTTATGTCCAATGCATTTTTATTAGCTTTTTCCAATTTTCAATAGTAGAGTAAAATAATTAAGAATGAAGCGCTCATTGGGGCTACTATGACCGACTCTAAGGAACAACCGGAAATTCTGCTGTCGGAAAACGATAACGCCTTTTCTCTCCGCCTTACCCTCTCGGCGGATAACGTAGAGTGCTTTGCGTCCATCCACGACAAAGCACCGGCCGAAAACCTGACGCCACCGACCCTTCGCAGTTTTCTCGAACGGTTCCATATTGTATCGCCGGATCTGCCGGCAATCGCTTCCTTCTGTCTCAAAATAAAAAACGACGAATGTCCCATAACAAGCACTCTTGTCGCGAAAGGGACAGAGCCGCAAAAAGGAAAGGACGAGACCCTTGAGTTGACCACACCACCGGTACCGCCTCCTCTCCCTGTCGATGAGAACGGACGTGTTGATCTCAAAACGGTCCACGTCTTCGACAATGTAGAACCGGGTCAGAAAATCGCGGTCATTCTGCCGGCCACTCAGGGAGCGGACGGAACCTCCGTCACAGGGACCGTTATTCCCGGCTTATTGGGGGACCCGACCAAGCGAAAGATTGGATCCGGTATTCGTCATAATCATGAGACAGGTGAGCTCTTTGCTGAGATTTCCGGCCGTATCGTAGAAAAAGGCAACGCACTCACGGTCAGCCCCACCTATGAGGTCAGCACGGTGGACTATGAGATTGGCAACATCATGTTTAAGGGCGAAGTGAAAGTGTACAACGATGTCCTTGACGGGTTTGATGTTCGTGCTACCGGGAAGATTTCTGTGCTTGGAAACGTTGGCGGTTGCTCTATTGAAGGGGGCGGGGATATCGAGATCGGTACGGTTGCAGGACAAAACCGCGGCCTTATTCGGTGTGAAGGGACTCTGACCGCCGACAACCTGATTGATGCCGAAATCGAATGCGAAGGCGATGTTGTCGTTCGGCACGAAATTCGGAATTCGGTGGTAAAAAGTCGGGGCAAGGTTCTCGTAGGATCCGGTGTCGTCGCCGGTGGACAAATTACCGCTCTTAAGGGGATCGAAGTCGACACCGTCGGCACGATCAGCGGTCTGTCAACACACTTATTGGCCGGAATCGATTATGAAATAGCGGCCGAATTGGCTCTGCTGCGCTCGAGAATCACCGAAACAGAGATGGACATCACCAGTGCCGCCCGGCTCATCGATGGGATGAAGAAACGGATTCGTCCCGGGGAGGAGGTCCCTTTTAAACTTGAAAATCTGATGACCCGTCAAAATGACAGAAAGGAAAAATGGCAGGAGATGGTCAACCGAATGGAAGGTCTTCTTGCCCGTGAAACACCGGGCGCCAACGGAAAAATCAATATCCACAACCAACTGTTTGAGGGGGTTACTCTCTCCCTCGGGGAAGTAACAACCCTGATACGTTCGGACCGAGAAGGCCCCCTGTCGATCATTGAGCACCCCGACCGGCAGACGTTGAAATCCTTCCCGTTGTCCGATCTTGATCTGACCGCTGACGAGCTGCGCGAAGAGTTCACCGAAGACTGATTCCCTTTTGGCAGCGACTCCGATAGGATGCGATGTCATGAAGGGAACCATGATCGACCTGTATTGCGAAAGAACAGCCATCGGTTTCTGGAACGAACCGTTCAATGCTTTGACCAATCTGGCCTTTCTGGTCGCCGCATTTTTTCTGATGGATCAGGCCAGACAGCATCATCGCCTGCACCCGTCGGTGGTTCTTCTCGCGATTCTCTGCGCAGCGATCGGGGTTGGAAGCTTTCTCTTTCACACCTTTGCCTCCCCTTGGTCTCTGAATGCCGATGTCTGGCCGATTCTGTTATTCCAGATCGCCTTTCTCTTCCTGTATTGTCGAAGGATCGTCAATACGGGCTTAGGGCGTTCCCTGCTTATTGTACTGTCCTTCCTGTTGGTAAACGTCTTAACCGGCCAGATCCCGGAACGGCTGAACGGCTCCATCGTCTACCTCCCTTCCCTGCTCTTCCTGGGTGCCCTCAGCATTTACCATTTTCGGAATCGTTGTGCAGACCGCTGTCTTTTACTGAAGGCGACAGTTCTCTTTCTGGTTTCTCTGTTCTTTCGTACATTGGACCTGGCGCTATGTGGCCTCTGGCCGGTCGGCACCCATTTTCTGTGGCATCTGCTGAACGGGCTGGTTCTCTACCTGGTAGGCCGCGCCTACATGCTCAACTTGCCCCGGACAACATAAAAAGCCTGCCCCTCCTGGGCAGGCTCTTGAGACAACGGAGCCTCCCCTGAAGGGAGGCTGAAGTTGCATGCGATGAACCGCCAATCTCGTTCATCCTAGAATGTGCGAACAATCCGCTCAGCCGCCGCTCTCAATTTCCGGTTAAAATCCTGATGGATGTGATGCAGCAGGTGGATACCCAGGGGAAGGTGCTCATCGAGCAGATGAGCAAATACGGCATCGCACATTGTCAGCAGTTCCACGTCCTCCAAGGCCTCAAGGGTCGCCGCTTTGGCCTCGTTTTTTCCGCTGAACGGCAAACCGACCACGGTCCCGGGCTCAAGGATTCCCAGGACGATCCGTCCACTGCCGAATTCGTTCCTTTTTACCGCCTTCATCCGTCCTCGAACGAGGAAGGCCATACAGGTTTCAGACTTTTCTCCTTCTTCCCATAAGGTTTCTCCCGGCCTCAGGGTCTGCTTGGTCAGGTGCTCTTCCAGCAGAGCTTCCTGTAAAGGGGTTAAGTCCAAGGCTCCCCAGAGAAGATCGTGGGAAGTGGCAAGATTGGATTGGGTCATGATCTATCCTTCCTATATCATCACAAGGTACTTGACTATTTTACTCAACACCCGTCCCAACTGCCAAGAAGAAAGTTCCTCGTCTTCCATAGCCTATCCTTTTCGATCCGGTCCCCAGTATTTGTCGAGGAACTGGTCACGCCCGGACCCATACCGATAGAACTTGTAACGTACAGGGTTCTTCTTATAGTAGTCCTGATGATAGTCCTCCGCCGGATAAAAAACAGTCGCGTCGGTCACGGGAACCAGGATCGGCTTTTCAAAACGTCCGCTGTCCATCAGACGCTTTTTCGAGGCCTCTGCGATCTCCCGCTGTTGGGAATTCAGCACAAAAATTTCCGGACGATACTGGGAACCGCGATCGACAAACTGTCCGTTGGGCGAAGTTGGGTCGATCTGCTGCCAGTAGACCTCCAGTATCTCCTCGTAACTGATGACATCGGGATCAAAGGAGATCTCTACAGCCTCGGTATGTCCAGTTCGTCCTGAAGCGACCTGTTTATAGGTCGGGTTCTTTTCCGGCCCGCCTGTATATCCGGACACCACCGACAGGACCCCTGCCAGCTTTTCAAAAGGGTGTTCCATGCACCAGAAACATCCGCCGGCAAGAACAGCTTTTTCCAAAGCGGCCGATTCCGCCGGTATCCGAGTCTCCGTTTTCATTTCCTGGGCTCCCAGTATTCCATAAAGCAGTAGAAGGCCGACAGGGATCAACAGCAGACGTTTCATGATTCACCCTCCCTGGGAACAAAGTTCAGTGCCAGTGAATTGATGCAATACCGCAACCCGGTGGGTCTTGGCCCGTCACTGAACACATGACCGAGATGCCCTTCACAGCGTGCACAGAGGACTTCCGTTCGTCGCATAAAGAAACTGAAATCATCTTTTTCGACGATATTCTCCGGGGCGACAGGTTGATAAAAACTGGGCCACCCCGTTCCTGAATTGTATTTGGTCTCGGAGGAAAACAGATCCAGCTCACAACCAGCACACCGGTAGATACCTTCCTTGTAATGCTTATCGAAAGCGCCGCTATAAGGACGCTCGGTCCCGGCCTGGCGGAGGATGCGATAGGACGCCGGATCCAACCTCTCCCGCCATTCCGCAGGAGAAAGGATCAGCATGGTATCTTCAAAATACTCACCTGTAGCGGCGGAATAAAGACGCAGACTCCTGGGAACAGTCTCCCCTTCAGCCCAAGCAAAAGGACCGACCAGGGCTGCTCCGGCTCCGAATCCCACCAACGATGACAGAAAGTTGCGCCGTTTCATAGTCTCTCCCTTATTTGCCAGCCATCAGATCCGCCTGACCGATCCCGACATTGAATGCCCGGCACCAGATCACGACCGAATTTATTCCTTCAAGGGACGTCCCTGCGGGAACAGCAAAGGTGACATTCCCTTTGAAAGTCTTCAATTTACCAAGATGAACCCCTTGGCGGAATTGACCGTCCCTGGCCAGATAGACCTGTCCATCAGGGACTCGATCAACCTTGATCCCTTTCAGGACCAGCAGAGTCTTTCCGTCGACCTCTTTGAGGATGGCCGTTCCTTTGGCATTGTGGTTATCGATGCCGTAGAAGGAGCCGCTCTGTGTTCCCTCCTGCATCGTATCCATCATATCTTTTCCTTTATGATCCATGCTGTATGCCGAAAAAGGCAAGCCAACAGCCACTGCAAAAGCCAGTAAAAAAACCAAAATGGATGACAGTTTCATGATGTGCTCCCTGGTGAGGGTGATAAGGATGTGTTTCTATGTGAAATCAGGCTAACAGAGAGCTGTAAAGTGGCTTTAACAGGCAGGTAAAGGTTTGGTAAACATGCTCGTAAAGAACCGGAGGGCCGTCAGGATTCTCGCGGGATATCCAGCCAGATGGTGGTCTCACCGGCCTGACTTGTCGCCCCCACAGCTCCGCCGTGAGCTTCAATCAGTTCCTTGACGATGGCCAGCCCCAGCCCGGCTCCGCCCACATCGCGCGACCGGGAGGGGTCGCTCCGGTAAAAACGCTCAAATATCAAAGGCAGGTCCTGCTGCAGGATACCGGGCCCGCTGTTGGTGAACAAAAGTCGCGAAAAGCCGGGTCTATCTTCCAGAGTGATATGAAAAGTCCCTCCTTCGTCGGTATATTTGCAGGCGTTTTCAATAAGGTTCCTGATGGCCTGCAGCAATTTATCGCGATCTGCATTGACCTGATTTGCGGTTCCGCCAATGATGGTAGAGACCTGTATATTTCTCGACTCCAGGTTGGGACGATAGAGGGCCAGCATCTGATCAACCAGTTCACTCAATTTAACGGTCTGGCACTGGAGGTAGGCCCGGGCTGCATCGGCGCGGGCGAGCTGCTGAAGGTTCTGAACCAGGTCGACCAACCGGAGGATTTCATCCTGAAGCATTCGAAAGTTCTCAGCCGTCGGGGGGACAACACCATCACTCAGCCCTTCAAGATACCCTCGAAGATTGGTAAGAGGGGTCCTCAATTCATGGGCCAGATCGGCGGTCATGTCCTTTCGGAGCTGTTCCAGCCCTTGCAGGCTATCGGCCATACGGTTAAACGCCTCTCCCAGCTGGCCAACCTCATCGTGGGTTTCTATCTGAACCCTGCCCGAAAAATCTCCTGCTGCGTAACGCCGGGTAAACTCCGTCATCTCAACAAGGGGACGAAGGACTCTCCGTGTGAGCAGAAAACTCAGCAGAACCGCCAGAAGTACCGCTGCTATCGTCGCCCAGATCAGGTAACGGTGGATCGCCGACAGAAACATGGCATGGGTCTCTGTCGGTGAAACGGCATATTGGTCCATCAAAGCCATAAAATAATCAGCCGCAAGACTTTCAATCGCCCACCAGACCACCAGGATGATGACCCCGATAACCGGCAAGATGTTGATGAGAAGAAGTTTCCACAGAAGATAACGCCGCATCACTCTTCCTCGGCCAATCGGTAACCAAAACCACGAACCGTCAGAATACGAACCGGGTGGGCGGGGTCCGATTCGACCTTTTGCCGGATTTTTCCGATATGCACATCAACCACCTTTTCTACCACCGCCTCCGGGTTGTCATAGAGATGGGAAAGGAGTTCACCTCGGCTGAAGACCTTTCCCGGGGTCTTCATCAGCGCATGGAGCAGCTTGAATTCGGCAGCGGTGAGCTCCACCAGTACCTGGTCTACTCGAACCTGAAACTTTTCCAGATCCATCTCGAGTCCCTGCCATGTCAGCCGGGGAAGAACCTTCACTGTGCTTTGTCCGGATCGCCGCAGGATCGCTTTGACCCGTTCTACAAGTTCGCGGGGGCTGAAAGGTTTGACCACATAATCATCCGCTCCGATGGAAAGTCCCATCACACGATCGATCTCCTCCTCGCGAGCGGTCAGCATCAGGATGGGGACATCCGATTCCCGTCGTAACTGACGGCAGACCTCCCAACCATCCATTTTGGGAAGCATGACGTCAAGTACGACAAACATGGGTGATTCCCGTCGCGCCCTTTCCAGACCTTCCTGACCGTCGTGTACCTGGATCGGTTGGAACCCCTCTCTCTCCAGATAGGTTGCAACCAGGGCCGCCGTGTTGCGGTCATCCTCTACGATCAACACCTTTTTACCGGAGCCACTTGCCATGGATTCACCTCCCTGTCGGCCTAATCAACTGAAATTATACACCTTTTCTGTAGAAGATTTCGGCCCCATAAAAAAGGCGGTCGAACAATCGACCGCCTCAATCTTCAAGACACCCATGAACCGAGACGACATCAGTCCATTCCTTCCCCCTTGGGCTCTACCTTGACCGGTTCCCGCATGGTGACAAACTCTTCCGCGCTGGACGGATGGATGCCGACCGTCCGATCAAAATCAGTTTTGGTGGCACCGGCCTTTAATGCAACAGCAAAACCCTGCAGGATTTCGGCCGCTTCCGGCCCGACAAGGTGCACACCCAGAACCTGGTTGGTCGCTGCGTTGACAACCAACTTCATCAACGTCTTCTCTTCGATATCTCCGAGACCATATTTCATGGGTCGGAAGGTTGAACGATAAATTTCCACTTGCGAAAATTGCTTGCGCGCTTCTCTTTCTGTCAGCCCAACTGTTCCCAACGGCGGCTGGCTGAAGATCGTTGTGGGGATCAGGGAGTAGTCCATCGTTCGACTCTCTCCACCGAAATGGTCGGCAGCAAACAGGCGCCCCTCGTGAATCGCCACCGGCGTCAGATTAACCCGGTTGGTCACATCTCCAATCGCGTAGATCCCCTCTACAGAGGTGCGAAATCGGTCGTCCGTTTCAATCTCGCCCTGCGAACCGAGCTTGACACCCAATGTTTCCAGTTCCAGCCCTGATATATTGGGTCGTCGACCCGTTGCAAACAACACCGTATCAAAAGTCATGTTGCTGCATTCTTCGCAGACCAGAGTGATCCCATCCTCTGTTTTCTCAAGCTTTTCCACATGCGTGGCGCAATGGATTTTGAGACCTTTTTTCGCCTGCTCCACCTGTAAGTGGTCCGCAATATCAACATCAAAACCGCGCAGCAGATGCTGGCACCGGACAACCAGGGTGACATCAACGCCCATTCCGTGGAAAATACCCGCCATTTCCTGGGCAATATACCCTCCACCGATAATCGCCATTTTCCCGGGCAGTTGCGGCAGCGTAAAAACTTCGTTGGAGGTAACCCCCAATTCCTTACCCGGGATATCCGGAACCCAGGGTTTCCCTCCCGTGGCAATCATAAAACGGTCAGCGGTGATAATCTCGTTGCCCACCTGAACCGTTTTGGCATCCAGGAATCGGGCTTCTCCCCGAAAAATCATAACGCCGAAATTATCCAGTAACCGTTCATAGACCCCGTTAAGTCGCAGCAGTTCCTGCCGAACGTTTTCTTTCAGCGTGGGCCAGTCGAACTCGGGTTGTTCCACTTTCCAACCAAAATCGCGAGAGTTTCTGAATTCCTCGGCATAGTGAGAGGCGTAGACCAGAAGCTTTTTGGGTACGCAGCCGCGATTCACGCAGGTACCACCCAGTCTGTCAACTTCAGCAATTCCGACCCGGGCTCCAAGAGCCGCGGAAGCGCGTGCGCAGGCAACACCACCGGAGCCTGCGCCCAAGACAAACAGATCAAAATGATTGGGCATTTCTTCCTCCTTAAAAACAGAGCCATAAGCATAACATGTGAGATGGCCCTTCACAGCTCTCTCCTTTCCGTTATGCTACAAAGACGACCCAGGGAGTTTTGGTAATGACCATCAAGAACCAGGGATACCCGTCCCCTTTCTCTTTCCGCAATATCCGTCTGTTCATACTTTTCCGGGTTCTTTTTAATGCCCGGTTCTATTACCCGGTATTTTCGGTCCTTTTCCTGGATTACGGGTTGACCCTTTCCCAGTTTGCTCTCTTGAATACGGTTTGGGCTGCGACGATTGTCCTTGCAGAAATCCCTTCCGGGGCCTTGGCGGATATTCTTGGTCGAACAATATTGCTTCGATTCGCTGGCAGCCTGATGGTTATCGAACTGCTCCTTCTGATGATCGTACCGATAGGAGCATCCCCGATGCTCTTCTACGTTTTCCTTATCAATCGTATCCTCAGCGGTTTGGCAGAAGCGGCTGCCAGCGGTGCTGACGAAGCGCTGGCTTACGACACTCTGGCCTTACACGACATGACAGATCGATGGCCGGAGGTTTTAAAACGGCAAATGCAGGCACAATCCTGCGCATTCCTACTGGTCATGGTTCTTGGGGCCGTGGTCTACGATCCATCGTTGATGCAAACGCTGGTGATGTCCGTGGGGATGAATCTTGAGGTGACTCGAGAGACCGTCATTCGCCTCCCGGTGTTGCTTAGTCTGATCAATGCTCTCGTTCTTTGGGCAGCACTCTGGTTCCTTCAGGAACCGAAACGGAAACAACAAGACGACACTGAAAGGGGGCAAAAAACGGTTCTTCTTCGTGCGTTGAGTATCACCTGGGAAACCGCTGTCTGGGTGACCAAAACCCCTTTTGTTGCTTTCGTTATTCTTTTCGGACTGCTCCTTGATGCGAGCGCCCGCATGCTGATCACGATGGCCAGCCAATATTACCGGTTGATTGAAATCCCCGAAGCCTGGTTCGGGGTCCTTGGGGCCCTCTTGGCACTACTTGGCTTTGCAACCCCCTCCCTGGCCCACTGGCTCGGTTTGCATAAAGAGAAAACCGTGCTGGCTTTTCTCGGCGGAATGACGTTTCTGGGCCTGATAGGGATGAGTTATGCCTGGCCCACTTGGGGGCTACTTCCTGCGGTACTGGTTTTCAGCCAACTCTCACTTGTCGGGTTCCTCACCAGTCATTACCTGAATGAAAGGGCCTCGTCAGCTCGCAGAGCAACGGCATTGTCCTTTAAAGGACTGGCCTTCAATATGGGGTATGGTGCCATCGGTATCTTTTACGCCCTGCTTCTTTCCCACCTTCAAAAGGAACAGCGCCAGGACGAAGCCGTAAAAACCCAGGTATTTGCCGAGTCCCTCGGCTGGTTTCCCTGGTCATTTCTGATCGTTTTTCTATTCTTGGTCGTTTTTGCATATCTCAGCTACCGCAAATCCACTCAAAAAACCGGTTAACCCTTGGACCCTGATTCACCTTTTTGGTAGTCTGGGCAAAACTTCCGAGGAAAGGAACGACCATGACCCAACTCGATGATGCAATGAAGGAAGCAGACGCCAACGCCGATGCGCGACCGGCCTATTACGAACTGGTGTTGCAAACGCAGTTTTTTATTCCGACCCACGAAGAAAAATCGGAGGAATCGGCAGAAGCGGAGGCAAAGGAGGGAGAAGAATCGACGGAGCCATCGCCAAATTCTGTCTTTCCACTGATTGCCGAGTCCGAAGGCACCGATTTCCTGGTGATGTTCGACACCCGGGAACGGCTGTTCGAATGGGCCCAGCAGGAAGTCCCTTTTGTTTGCCTTCCGGGCCATATTGTTGTCGAAATGACAACCGAAGATCTGCACTGGGCTGTCAACGCCGGCACAGAAACCCAACGTGTCTTTGTTCCCGATGAAATCACCTGGCTTAAAAAGGTGGTCAATCAATGCAAAGAGATTGAGGATATCCAGAATGCTCAGGAAGGGGAGGACTCTGCGCCGGGGGAGGACTCGGAAGAGGATGCACAGAACTCTTCTGAGGAAAAATCCGAATAAACGTTATCGGCAAGATTTGAAGTGCACATAAAAACGCCCTGATCGATGGTCAGGGCGTTTTTTTATCGGTCGTCTCCGC
The DNA here is from genome assembly GCA_028282145.1 of Thermodesulfobacteriota bacterium. Taxonomy (GTDB): domain Bacteria; phylum Desulfobacterota; class Desulfuromonadia; order Desulfuromonadales; family Geopsychrobacteraceae; genus JANQIN01. The sequence continues at coordinate 18,873 of JANQIN010000019.1, forward strand.
TGTTTAATACCGTTCGGTTCCTTCCGGCCTCTTTCGCCTTGTACAGTCCCTTATCGGCCGCTTCAATCAACGTTTTGGGGTCGATATCCTTTGTAGGGCTTGCGGTGGCAACACCCAGGCTCAAGGTCACCATATTCATGGTAGAGGCTTCATGGGGCAAACCGATCGCTTCAACAGCTTTTCTGGCCTCTTCCGCCAACATCATCGCTCCCTCTTCGGGGGTATCGGGCAGAAGGATGACGAATTCTTCGCCCCCATAGCGAGCAACCAGATCTCCAGGACGCCGTACGACGCCTTTTAAAGCCGCAGCAACGGTACGTAGACAATCATCACCGGCCTGATGACCATAGGAATCATTGAATTTCTTAAAGAAGTCAACGTCGCCCAGAATAAGGGACAGCGGCTTCTTCTCCCGCTGCATCCGGTTCCATTCCTTCTGAAACATCTCATCAAAGGAACGACGGTTGGCTACCTGGGTCAGGCCATCAATGCGAGCAAGGGCTTCCAGCTTGCTGTTGGCTTGCGCCAGGATCTCTTCGGCCTGCTTGCGCAGGGAAATATCTTTGTACTGGGCAACGATCCCGGGAGAACCGTCCAAAGTGACCAGCGAAGCGGTGGTGACAAGGTAATGTTCAACTTCGCCTTCACCTTCGTCTTTGGGTCGGTCAACCTCAAACTCGTGATGGATCTGTGGCTTTCTGGAGGTTTTTAGCGGACATTGACCGTTGTTACATTTATGATCGCCCAGCAGATCGACGCAGGACTTGCCGACAACCTCGTCATGTTCTTTACCGAGCAGTTCCAGCATCATCTTGTTGGCACGCACAATCATGCCATCTTCGCGCACAACCCACATCGCATCGGCACAACTGGAAAAAACCTGTTCCAGCTCCATGCCAAGAAGATCGGCCTGAAGAAGCCTTTGGTTGCCCTCACCAATGGCTTGTTCTAAAATTTTCTGCATGTTTTCGAGGCTTTCGCATTTCTCTTTAAGGGCCGCTTTTTCCGCTTTAAGCTGCTCCACCCTTTGTTTTAGCCTCGATGACTCATTTTCATTCACCACGTCAACCGGCTCCATGATATCCCCCAAAAAATCCCCGGGAACATTAAAATAACCACATGACAGAATAAAACAAAAAGCACACAAACTGCATCTAAAAGAGCATAAAATACTTAAAAAATCAAGGCATTTCCAGTGGTGGCTCGTGCAAAATAGCGTACTGTTCCCTCAACTCCAGAATATGTTCGCCCCAATATTGCGGGGAATTAAACCAGGGGAAATGTGCAGGGAAAGCGGGATCGTCCCACCTGTTAGCCAGCCAGGCGGAATAATGAAGCATCCGCAAGGTTCTTAACGGTTCAATCAGAACCAGCTCACGCGGGGAAAAACCGTAAAATTCGTCGTAGCCTTCAACCAGCTCGGCGATCTGGAGTCTCTGGCGGTGTCGATCGCCGGAAAGCATCATCCAAAGATCCTGGATCGCCGGCGCCATGCGCGCGTCATCAAAATCCACGAAATGAGGATTATCGTCCCGCCAGAGCACATTTCCGCTATGGCAATCACAGTGGGTACGAATCGATGTGAGTTCCCCAAAGTCCTGAAATACCTGACGAAGCGTATTCAACAGATCGTCGGTCAGGGTTCGATACACGTCTTTCAGATCTTCCGGAATAAACCGGTTCAGGATCAAAGAAGCGCTTTCCTCTCCATAGCTGGCCAGAGTTAAAGCAGGTCGATGGGAAAAGGAACGAGTCGCCCCGATCGCATGCATACGTCCAATCATTCGCCCCATTGTCAGAAGGTTGTCCAGATTGTCAAATTCCGGGGCATGCCCTCCTTGGCGTGGATACAGGGCGAAAAGAAAATTGCCGTACCGGTGGAGGCTGTGCCCTTTCCTGTCGACCAGAGGAACAACCACCGGCAGTTCGTGCTCTGCCAGTTCAAAACAGAAATCGTGCTCTTCCTGAATCTGAAGATCGGTCCAACGGTCCGGGCGGTAGAATTTGACAATCAGGGGGGGCTGATCCTCAACGCCAACCTGATAAACCCTGTTCTCGTAACTGTTCAAGGCATAGGTACGGCAATCACAGTGATAACCGAGGCTCTCAACCGCGTCCATGATGAAATCGGGAGAGAGCGCATCAAAAGGGTGCTGGGTGTCTGAAGTCATGGGGTGGATTTACCACAGACTGAGCCTGTGGACAAGGTCCGCGCCGGCTGTCATAATGCGGCCCTACCAGATTTCTTGAGGGGAGCATACGATGAAGCGCGAAAACTATCTGTCGTGGGACGAATATTTCATGGCGGTTTCTCTTCTGTCCGCCCAGCGAAGCAAGGATCCCAACACCCAAGTCGGGGCCTGTATTGTCGACCGACACAATAAGATTGTCGGCGTCGGTTACAACGGCTTCCCACGCGGTTGCAGTGACGATGATCTCCCATGGGAGCGCGAAGGGGAGTTTCTCGACACCAAATACCCCTATGTTTGCCACGCCGAGCTGAACGCCGTTTTGAACGCCATCAGCCGTGACCTGACCGACTGCCGGGTCTATGTCGCTCTTTTCCCCTGTAACGAATGCGCCAAGGTCATCATCCAGTCGGGGATCACCGAAGTTGTGTACTTTGATGACAAATATGACGGCACCGAAACCGACCGGGCTGCCAAGCGCATGTTTGAGGCTGCGGGCATTCGTCTCCGCAAGATGCGACTGGACAATCCACTCCTCTGCCAGCTCTTCGAACTGACAGGGGCCTGATGCCCCATCTGGATTCCTTCCGTTCGGAGGATCTGTGCCGATGCGCATCCTTCTGATTGAAGACGATATCGACCTCGCTGAAAATATTATCGATTACCTGGAAGAGTCCGGGTATGATCTGGATTACGCCATGAGCGGCGAACAGGGGCTGATTCTGCTCAAGGCAAACCCCTACGATGCCCTGATTCTGGATATCGGTCTGCCCGGAATCGATGGTTTTGCGGTTTGCGAGTACTGTCGCAAGCAATACCGTCTGTCACTGCCCATCCTTATGCTGACGGCTCGCACCCAGCTTGACGACAAACTTCACGGTTTTGAATCGGGCACCGATGACTATCTCCCCAAACCGTTCGAGCTGGCCGAGCTTGAGGTCCGAATCCAGGCCCTGGCACGACGTTCTCGCCCCGTTCAACCTCGTGTTTTAACTTTGGCCGATCTGATCTATGATCTGGACCGAAACGAAGTCCGCCGGGGAGGAGACTTGATCAACCTTCCTCCCGTCTGTGCTCAAATCCTCAGAGCGCTGATGGAAGCCTCCCCCCGGACCCTGACACGATCTGACTTGGAATATCTGATCTGGCGGGACAACCCACCGGAAACGGATGCCCTGAAGGCTCACTTCTATACTTTGCGGCAGATGGTCGACAAACCTTATCCGGTACCGCTGTTGAAAACCGTCCGTGGCCAGGGGTATCGCATCGAAGCGCCCCCATTATGAATCTCTTTCCGCAAAGCCTTCGCTTTCGCATTATCCTGGTTTTTTCCGGATACAGCCTGCTTCTGGGGTCGTTGATCGTCGCCGCCATCTTCGCGGCTACCCGCATCGCCGAAGAACAGGCCCTGGAGAAACGTCTGAGCCTCGCAGCGGAATACTACCTTCGCTCCCAGACCGCCTTTCATGCCGGCCCTCTTTCCTCCGGACAGGACGTTCCGATCCCCAGCTCCCCTTATATGACCAGCTACCACGGCGAAGAGCTTCTTCCCCAGTGGGCAAAAAGCCAGCTCACCGATCTACCGCCGGGAGAATATGTCCGCAAAAACGACAAGCAGAGATACCACATTGCTATACGTGAACTTCCCGATGAAGAACGCTTTTACCTTATTTATAATGTGACCACTATCAACACCAACCACGAGTTGACCGCCAAGCTGCGAAACACCCTTCTGGTCACCCTCCTCCCGGTAGGTCTTTTTGGATTAACGCTCGGTTTGATAACGGCACGCAAATCGATCTCCCCCATGTTGCGTCTGTCCGAAGCGGTGAAAAAGGCAGAAGAAGACGGGGTTCTCCCCGAAGATCTCTCCCGCGGCTACCACGAGGACGAAGTCGGTCATCTGGCACGCACCCTGGATCATGCTCTGCACGAAATGGAGGCCGCTATGGAGCGCGAAAAGGCTTTTGCCAGAGATGCCAGCCACGAACTCCGAACCCCCGTGACTACCATTAAGGGGGCGTTGGAGCTCCTTCAAAAGAGCCCGATGGCCGAGGCCGAACGAGAAGAACGTCTTCTGGGTCGGATCACTCGTGCCACACTGATGATGGAGAACCTGATCCAGTCCCTCCTCTGGTTGTCACGACAACAGAAGGAAGACGCACTGGGAGAATGCTGCCCGATCGAGGTGATTCGAGAGGTGGTGGAGAGCCATGAATACCTTCGGGCCGCCAAACCGGTCGATATCCGGGTTGAAGAACATGCAACCCCCAGATTTCCCATAGCTGCACCGATTTTCACCATCCTTGTCGGCAATCTTCTGCGAAACGCCCTCTCCTATACGCAACAGGGCGTGATCACGATCGAGATTCATCCACATTGCATCTCCGTTGCAGACACGGGACCAGGGATTCCTGAGGAAAAACTCCAGCAGATATGCCGTCCCGACGGTCGGTTTCATGCCGAAGGATTTGGTTTTGGCCTCTCGATCGTTCGACGGCTCTGCGAACACCTTGACTGGTCGATGACCATTCACTCTGTCCCCGGTGAGGGGACACGGGTTAAAATTTGCTCCTGTATCTACCAACCTGATGAGGGCAACTGCCCTCAAACCTGCCTCCGGAATACAACCTAGCTTCACCCGCCCTTCTCTTTACCTACCCTTTACCTTGCCTCTGTTAGGCTCCCGAATGATCGCTGAAAACCCCTATTTATTGGTGTTTTCACGCACTGCACGACCATTTTTGACCCGGACCGGCAGGCGATCCGGGCAAGAGGCGAGGTCACTATGGAGGAGAAGATGTCAAACAAGGGTAAAGGGAAGGATCAGGGCTTGACCGTTTCCCGTCGGAACCTACTCAAAGGGATGGGGGCTGTTGGAGCAGCCGTCGCTGTCAGTGGATGCTCCGCAAAATCTCAGAACACGGAGCAGGCACTCTTCGATAAAAGCCAGCAGCTCCCGACAGAACCCAAGATCAAGGGTCAGGTGGTTCCCGGAGCCACCCCACACAACTGCGGCGGCCGTTGCGTCAGCAACTATTACGTCGAGGAAGGCGTTGTCAAACGGATCGTTACCGACGAGCGTGAAGACAAGGGACTGGACAAAGGAAACGACCCCCAGCGGCGCTCCTGTGTACGCTGCCGCTCCCGAAGAGAATGGTTTTATCGGGCCGACCGCCTGCAGTACCCCCTTAAACAGATGGGGAAACGTGGCGATATCAACGGATTTGTCCGTATCTCCTGGGAGCAGGCCTTTAAAGAGATCGCCGAAAAACTGGACCAGGCCTACGCCAAACATTCCCCCGAACAAGTCTTTGTCGCTTACTCCTCCGGTGACGTTACAAACTGGTCCCGTAACAGCGCCAAACACCTGTTGAACACGGCTTTTCAGGGGTTTGCGGGTTACCGTGACGATTACAGCTGGGCCGCTATCGACCACATGGCCTCTTTTATGGAAGGTGCCGGCTATACCCCCAAGGCCAACTACCGCGACGATGCGGTCAACGCCGATGAGATTATCCTCTGGTCCAATAACACCCTCGAGAATATCTGGGGGACCCAGAACGGCTGGCTGATCACCCAGATTCGGGAAAAAGGAATCCCTGTCACCTGTATCGACGGCCGTGTTTCGATGACGGCAGACACCGTCGCCGATACCCTTATCGCTCTCACTCCCGGAACCGATGCGGCGCTGGTCGCCGGCATGATGCACCACCTTCTGACCCACCGTCTGAACGACCTGGACATTGACTTTATCAAGGCTCATGTCCACGGCTTCTTCGATGATCCCAAGGCGACCTCCTACCATGCGGATGTGAAAAACTACGGTGTGCCCAACGGTGCTTCCTTGAGTGCCTTTATTCTGGGAGACGACGATGCCCTCGTACAAGCCGGTCTGAACGGCGCAGCCTCCATCTACCCCGACACTATCGGTTACAACGTCACCAGGGAAGACGTCCTGTTCGGCAAGCGTGCACCGATCTACGGTCAGCAGGCCAAAACCCCCGAATGGGCATCTCAGATCACCGGTGTTTCTGCCAAGCAGATCTGTAAACTGGCCGACACGTACCTCGACAAGAAGGTCACCACGTGGATGGGTACCGGTCTGCAGCGGAATACGGAAGCCGAACAGGGTATCTGGTACAGCCGCATCCTATCGACCATGACCAAAAACTTCGGTCAGCCCGGTGCGAGCTGGGGGATGCCCAACTGGGCTTATGTCAAAGCCCCCGGCATGGGTCTGAAAACCGCCGACCTTAACATATCGGTCTACGATTATAGTCAGCTGTCGGTCCCCAAGACCTATCTGAAAAACAGCACCGATAAGGACCTGCCGGCCTTTATGTGGCTCGACAATGTGGAAAACGGTGTTGGTAAATCTCGCTGGAACGACGGCCAGATTGCCCGGATGAAACCGTTCAAGGCGATCGTCAACTTCGGCGGCAATACCCTGCTGAACCAGAACGGCGACGTCAACCTGGCGAAAAAGATCATCTCGGACCGCAGTAAAGTGGAATTGATCGTCACCTGCGATCACTTCATGACCACCTCGGCCCAATTCTCCGACTATGTATTGCCCGGCGCCATGGCGATGGAAAAACCGGCTGCCACTACCGGTTGGTTTGGCCATGAAGTTGTGGGGGTTAACAAGGTGATGGATCCTCCAGGCGAGGCCATGGCCGAATACGATATTTGCGCCGGAATCGCTGCCGCCAAAGGCAAGAAGGAGGCCTTCACTCAAGGCGAAACCATGGAGAGTCGACTCGCCAAAGGCTGGAAGAAACTTCAAGACGACGGCTATTACGATATCTCCTGGGAAGAGTTCAAGAAAGAAGGGCTGTGGAAGGCACCCAAACCCAAGGACATGATCGCCTACGGGGAGTTTTTTGCCGATCCGACCAAGAATCCGCTGCCGACCCCCTCAGGCAAGATCGAAGCCTTCAGCCGTCTCCTGATGGAGGACTATCAGGGCCGCTACCACAACAATATCGACACCGCTGAAAAGCTGATCGACGGTCAGCTTCCGGGACCGGGTAACAGTCGTGACATCGATGCAGCACGCTTCGTTTACCCGATTCCGATGTATATTCCCCTGGTGGAGGGCCGCCACGCCAAAGACAGCGCCCTGCCCCACCCTGACCTTACCGATGCCGACAACAAAGGGTACCGCTTTACCCTTCACACCTGGCATCGCATGCAGCGCTCTCATTCAACGCTCAATAAGGTTGCTTACCTCAACGAACTCTACAAGCAGGACAGCGAGGGAAAACCGGCGTTTGTCGATCCCAAATCCAAATCGCTTGCTGTCTGGGCTGAGAACGTTCTGGAACCGGTCTTCCTGAATGCAGACCACGCAAAAGCCCTTGGCCTGTCGACAGGCGACAAAGTGAAGGTATTTAACGACCGCGGAGCGATCTACGCTTCAGTCAATTTCACCCAACTTGTCCCTGAAGGATTTATTTACATCGGACAGGGCAGTTGGCATCAGGCGGATAAGGATGGAGTCGATATCGGGGGGAACGCCAATACACTGACCAGCCTGCGTCCGTCCCGTATCGCAAAGATGATGACACTGGCCAACGACTGCCGTGTCGGCATTGTCAAAGCCTAGGAGGTCAGCATGACACAACAATACGGATTCTACTACGATCAATCCCGCTGTTCGGGGTGCAAAACCTGCGTCGTTGCCTGTAAGGATTGGAACGACGTCAAACCCGGCCCGGCCAACTGGCGACGTGTGACAATCGTTGAGCAAGGAACCTTCCCCGAAGCCCGGGGCTATAACCTTTCCCTTGGCTGCAACCATTGCGAAAAACCGGCCTGTATGACGATCTGTCCGGTGAACGCGATCTCGAAGCGTACCGAGGACGGCGTGGTGCTTGTGGACCGTAACGTCTGCATCGCCTGCCAGCAGTGTGGCGACGCCTGCCCCTTCGGAGCGCCCCAGTACGGGGACGACCAAAGTGAACCGGTGAAGCAAAAGGCCTGGAACGAAGATCATCCGATGCAGAAATGCACCAGTTGTTGGGATCGCAGAGCCGTTGGGAAAGATCCGGCCTGTGTCGCAGGCTGCATGCAGCGCGCTCTCGATTTCGGTCCCTTGCATGCCATGGAAGCCAAACACCCCAAATCGAAGTTGACGGTCGTGGGGCTGCCTTCCGATCGACGGTCCAGAGACGGTGAAGCGATTACCCCGACAAATCCGTCGATTCGTTTCAAAAAGAAGTAATGTTGTACCGGTGGAGGGGGAAACCCTCCACCGGCTTCTCAGAGGAGGCCACTATGGCCGGTTGGGTCCATACCGAACTTGACGCGATTCGAGATCCGGGATTTCGAACCTATGCAGAACCGTATTTCCGTAAAGAGAAGCGTCTTTTCGATGCCCTGAACGCTGAAGGGTTGAGCATCGGACCGGACAGAACACAAGAAACCACAGCCCTCTTTCAAAGCCTTCCGGCAAAGGTCATCCGCCGATGCAACGATGGCCGCAGTTTTCACCTCAATGAGCGCTCTCCCGCCTGCCTCCATTGCCAGACCGCACAGGGTGCGACCACCTTCATTCTGACACTTGCATGCAACCGGGACTGTTTCTTCTGTACCAACAGGAATCAGCATAACTACGCCGAACTCAGTCAACACCTCAACAATGTTACAGAGGCTTTTAACCACTTTCTGGCCGCTGAAGGGCGGGTTCGCTCTGTCGCCCTCACCGGGGGAGAACCTCTTCTTTTCCCCGAAAATTGCACCGAGTTCTTTCGTCACGTCAGACAGGTTTCTCCCAGGACCCATACCCGGCTTTACACCAACGGTGACCTGATGACCGAAGAGGTCCTCACCCCGCTCAAACCGGTGCTGGATGAAATAAGGATAGGGATCAAGGCCGAAGAAAACGGCTCCTTCAACCTTTCCCGGATTGCTCGAACCTTGTCCCTTGCCAAACGCTTTATTCCCCAGGTAACGGTGGAGATGCCCGTTCTACCTGACAGTTTCAACACCATGAAACCCTTACTGGACCTGCTGAACCAGGCGCAGATCTTCAGTGTCAATCTGCTCGAATATCTGTTCCCCTGGCAAAAGGCTGCCGACTACGCTGCCAGAGGGTTCAAGGTCAAACACCGTCCCTACAGGATCCTCTACAACTACACCTATGCCGGAGGGGTTCCTGTGGACGGCAGTGAGCTGGAAGCGCTCCGTTGTGTCCGTTATGCCTATGAGAACGATTTCTCCATCGGCGTCCACTATTGCAGTCTTGAGAACAAACTCACGTCGCAGATTTTCCAGCAGAATCGACATCTCCCTGCAGGACCGACCGAGATTCAATCGTTAAAGGACTACTTTTTTAAGTCGATCAAACTGTTCGGAGCCGACGGTCGTAAAGCCTACGCCAGAATGCTTGACGAGGGGTCGGGGCGTTTTCAATGGAATGAAACCGACCAGGTGTTGGAACTCCATCCCGAAGAGCTTCTTCACCTGGTTGACGCCGATCTGACGGAAGCCGCTGTCACCTACGCTGTGGTGGAACAGGACGGCTGCCAGAAGCTGGTACGTGAGGTTCACCTGGAACATTTCGATCTACAGAACCGCCATCCGAAGGAAATTTTGGAGTCGTTATGACGGACCTACAGCAGCAAAACGACATGCGAAAGACGCGACAAACCATTCTCAGATGGATGGCCGACCTTTTCGCCACCGCTCCGACGCGTCAACAACTGAAGGTCCTTCTGACTATCTTAAATCCGCTGGCGAATGCCATGGCTGAAGAGATCCCGCAACTACGGGCAGGTTGCGAATTGCTGGAAAAGGCCCTGATCCCTTTGCAAACCCTCTCCGAACCGGAAGCCGATCTGAACTTGAATCGTGAATATACCCGCCTCTTCTGTCTCAGCCGTCATGTCGTGGGAACAACGGCGTCTGTGATCCTTACCCCCCAGAGACTCAACAAAAGAGAGCCCTGGTTTGAGGTTCGTCGGTTCTACCGCAAACACGGTTGGGAGCCAAGAGCAAAGACCCCTGTTCTGGAGGACAGTCTCAGTATGGAACTCACCTTCTTCGCCCTGCTCATAGATTCGGAGGAAGAGTCCCTTTTGGAGTTACCGGAACCATCCAAGGTTCCGTTGCAGTTTCTGACGGACCACCTCCTCAGCTGGGTTCCGGAGTTTGTACGTCAACTGAAGGAAGCAGCACCCGCTTCTTCGCCTTTCGTGGCTGCGGCGCTTCTTTTAGAGGGTTACCTGGAGGTGGAAAGAACCTTGCTCACTCTGTCACCGGAAGCGGCCTAGGAGTCGCGTTTTGTTCTCTCTGTCCTTTCAAAGTTTTGCTCGCGCCCTGACCCCGGTACCTCGGTGTAACAACCAAGGGTGTATCCAGCTTTTCCACAAAAACGCCGATTGTCGACGCTGTGTGCAAGCCTGCCCCAGCGGTGCCATAAAGGTCGGTCGCCCGGGCACCCGTATCTTTCTCGACACCGAACGTTGTCGGGGATGCGAACGCTGCATTGCAGCATGTCCCCTGGGGAACTTTCAGCCTTCGGGTCCCGCCCCTGGGGCACGTCTTGCGACCTGGCTGGATCGTTCTTCGAACGGCAGGCTAACCTGTGGCTGTCTTCAGGCCGCTGGACGGTGCGTTGCTTCGATCCGTTGTCACGGTGGGCATTCCGTTGAAAATATCCTTACCCTGACTGCTGAGGGTGTTCGCTACTTCGATTTGAGGAAAGGCGACTGTGCCAACTGTCCGTTCGGGAACGGAGCACAGTTCCTGGAACAGACATTGATCGGGGCCAATCACCTTCTCAGATCCTTGTCCATCGACAGTATCGAGGTTCGGGAGATGAGCGATGGTCTCAGCCTCCTCCTGCCTGCCCCATCTCATGCACGACCCGGCAACGCCAAGGTGTCTCATCACGCAGTATCGAGACGGGCTCTTTTTTCCTCCCTGGGACGTTCTTTTGGCAAAATGGCGGCTTCGACGCTTCCGGGTCAGGAAACGGATCTGTTCCGAACAAAACTTTCCAATCCCGTACCGCGGGCAGGGCTTTATTCTGCCTTGATGCGATTGGGAGCCACCGATAACGAGATTCGGCCTGCCCTGTTTCCAAGACAGAGTCTCAAGAAGGACCGGTGCAAAGGGTGTCGACTCTGCCAGAAGTTATGCCGGACAAAGGCATTGGGGTCTTCCAACAGCCTTAAAGAAAGAGTTCATTCCCCCGGTGCCTGTGTCGGATGTCGTCTTTGCGAAACGGGATGTCCCCGGCAGGCGATCCGAATCCACGACCCAATGACCAGACGCGGCTACCTTTCCGATTCAACCTGTGGTAAGAAGAACACAGGCTGAATTCGGCCAAGGGTGAATTATGCTCTCGCGACGACGATTTCTGAAACATACGGCCACCGCCATCGCTCTTCTTGGGTGCCCCTGGCCCGACAAAGCGACCGCGGCCCCCAACTCCCGACTCGTGCCTCATGCAACACACTTCGGCCCGCTACAGGCGGAAGTCCGCGATGGACGATTTATCCGCAGTCATCCTGTCAAAGCCGATCGTTCTCCCCAGCCGATGCTACAGGCTCTGGTCGACAGGGTCTACGCCCCCAACCGCATTCAGTATCCCTGCGTTCGAAAATCGTTCTTAAACGGTCAAGGCAATCCCCACCTGCGTGGAGTGGAAGAGTTTGTCCGGGTCGACTGGGATACAGCACTCGATCTGGTGGCACAACAGATCGATCTGGCACGTGCCGATTTTGGCAACGAAGCGATATTTCTCCCCGCTTACAGCAACTGGGCTCAGACAGGCTTGGTCAATCGGCCACACCGGCTTCAGGCCCGGTTGATGAATCTGATCGGTGGGTTTACCGATACCGTCGGCGACTATTCGGCCGGTGCGGCACAGCACACTCTGCCGTACGTACTCGGCTCCCTTGAGGTCTACAGCCAACAGACCAGTGAAGAGCAGATCGGCCGACACACCGACCTGATGCTCCTTTGGGGAGCAGATCCTTTGAAGACTCTCCGGATTGCCTCACGCGTTCCCGATCATGCCATGATCGAAAGCTTCCAACGATTCAAGAAGCGTGGGATGAAATTTATCTCCCTCGACCCGCAACGCACAGAGTCGGCCAGAGCCCTTGGAGCCGAGTGGCTCCCTATACGCCCCGGAACGGATACGGCATTGGCGCACGCGCTCTGTTACGTTCTCTATCAGGAGAAACGCCACGATCCGAAGTTTCTGGAGCGATATACCGTTGGCTTTGAACTGTTTCGAGATTATCTTCTGGGCGCATCGGACGGGGTTGCCAAAACGCCTGAATGGGCTGCATCCATCTGTGGTCTTCCCCCGGCCAGGATCGTCCAGTTGGCGCGACAACTCGCTGCCCAGAGATCGCTCATTGCTGCCAATTGGGCCTGTCAGCGGTCAGAACACGGAGAACAGTTCCATTGGTCAGTCGTGACCCTTTCGGCCATGCTGGGACAGATTGGTCTCCCGGGCGGAGGATTTGCCTTTGCACTGCACTACAGCGGCGGAGGAACGCCTACTTCCGGTGCGCCCATGCCCCGCCCTATCCCCGTGGGGCAGAATGCGGTCCGTTCCCTGATACCTGCCAGCCGTATTGGCGAAGTTCTTCGCTTTCCCGGGAAAACGGTTGATTTTAAAGGGATGAAACTGACGTACCCCAATATCCGGGTGCTGCATGTTGCTGGAGTCAACCCTGTCGGCTACCAGCAGCATACCAACGAACTGCTACAAGGAATCAGGTCACTGGATGCGGTCATCGTCCAGGATCCCTGGTGGACCGCTACCGCAAAACATGCGGATATCGTACTCCCTGCCACAACCACTTTTGAACGGGACGATCTCTGCTATGGCAACACTTTCGGCCGCAACCGTATCTGGGCGATGAAACAGGTGATCCAACCGTTGCATGAAGCCCGCAACGACTACTGGATCTTTTCTCAACTGGCGAAACGTTTCGGGGTGGAACGGGCATATACCGCCGGTCGGTCTGTTGAAGACTGGGTTCGCTGGAGTTACGGGAGAACACGCCCCAAGATACCCTTTGAAACTTTTTGGAAAGAAGGCCTGGTCGAGTTTCCAACTCCGTCAGAGGCCAGGGCCTATGTGCGCTATGCCAACTTCCGGAAAAACCCCGGGCGGTACCCTTTGCGAACTCCCTCCGGACGAATCGAGATATTTTCGGAAAAAATCGCCTCCTTCGGATATCGCTGCTGTCCCGGTTCTCCGACCTGGATTCCTCCCAAGGAGGGCCCGAGCGGTATCAAAAGCAAGGCGCTTCCGTTTCAGTTGATCTCCCCTCATCCGACCCATCGTCTGCATTCCCAGTTGGACAATACTCCGTTACGTCACAGCTACAAGGTGCAGAATCGAGAACCGATTCGTATTCACCGGGAAGATGCCCAGCAGCTTGGCGTCAAGGACGGAGACCTGGTGGAGGTCTATAACGAACGAGGAAGTCTTCTGGCAGGTGTCCGAGCGACCGATGATATCCGGCCCGGGGTCGTATCGATTGATGAAGGGGCCTGGTATTCGGCCGAAATCCCCGGTACACCAAGGAGCCGCTGCCAATCCGGGCATGTCAACGTCCTGACCTCATCCCGACCCAGCTCCCGTTTTTCCCAGGCCTCATCCGCCAACAGTTGCCAGGTCAATATTCGCCGTGTCGATCAAAAGGTGCAGTCGAATCGGGCCTACGATCCGCCGGTCATTCTCAGCTGACTCAAAAAAAAAGGCTGCCCTCTCGCGAGCAACCTTTTTTTGAGAATTCCCCTGTTTGTAAAGCTTATTACACCAAGCAAACCTTCTGACGAAGCATATCCACCAGCACCTTGTTATTCTCGGAATAATCCACCGGCAGATCGACCAAGTGCACCCCACCCTTCTTGTAACATTTCTCAAGCAGAGGTACCAGTTTGGAAGCCGCCTTGACCCGATGCCCGGTTGCCCCGTAGGCTTCGGCATACTTGACAAAATCGGGATTATGAAATTCCAGCCCGAAATCCTCATACCCCATCGCGTATTGTTTCCAGCGGATCATCCCATAAGAGCTGTCGTTCAGGATCATGACGACGAGGTTCAGACCGAGACGTACGGCCGTTTCAACCCCTTGACTGTTCATCATGAATCCGCCATCACCGACAATCGCCATCACTTGACGCTCCGGCCAGAGCCGGGCCACTTCCATCGCCGAAGGCAAACCTGCACCCATGGTCGCCAGGGCATTGTCCAACAGAACCGTATTCGGTTCTCGGGCCAGGTAGTTCCGGGCGAACCATATTTTGTAGATCCCGTTATCCAGTGCAATAACCCCATCATCGGGCATCACCTTGCGCACATCCGCAACAACCCTTTGCGGCTTCATGGGAAAGGAATCGTTTTCTGTTTCTTCGCGAATGTGCTGGTCCAGATGGTCTTTTACCTGGGCGAAATAGGCGTTATCTCCCTTCAACGCCCCAAGCATTTCGGTCAGGCGGGCGATCGATGAGGCGATATCGCCAACGACTTCTACCTGCGGAAAGTACACATTATCGACAATAGCGCTGTTGAAGTTGATATGAATGACCGTTTTGCCGCCATGCTCCATAAAGAATGGGGGTTTTTCGACCACATCGTGTCCGACGTTGATGACAAGATCGGAGCGCCCGATGGCACAATGGATGTAATCGTTATCTGACAACGCAGCTGTTCCGAGGAACTGGGGGCTCCGCTCATCAATGACACCTTTGCCCATCTGGGTGTTGATAAAATAGATACCGGTGGTTTCGACAAACTTTTCCAGTTCGGAGCGAACACGGCGACGATTGGCCCCCGCCCCGATCAGCAGCAGGGGATTTTTGGCATTTCTGACGGCTTCGGCAGCCGTCTGCAGCGTTTCCTCATCGGCCTCTGGGATCCTGACATAGGATTTCGGAAAGACAGGAATACTGTTGCTCTCTACCGGTTCCCTGGCGACATCTTCCGGCAGCTCCAGGTGAACCGCCCCCGGCCGTTCTTCCCGGCTGACCCGAAAGGCTTCACGAACCATGCTGGGAATCATATTGACGTTGACGATCTGACGGGTGTACTTGGTCAGAGGCTGCATCATCTTCACCACGTCCACAATCTGGAACTGCCCCTGCTTGCTGGATTTAATCGGTTTTTGCCCGGTGATCATCAACATCGGAAAAGCACCGAGATTGGCATAGGCGCCCGCGGTAACAAGGTTGGTTGCCCCCGGTCCAAGTGTTGACAGACACACACCGGTTTTGCCGGTCAGGCGACCATAGGTCGCCGCCATAAAGCCAGCACCCTGTTCGTGACGGCAGAGTATCAGCCTGATCGACGATTTGCGAAGAGCCTCCAGAAAATCGAGGTTTTCTTCACCAGGGACGCCGTAGATCACTTCAACCCCTTCGTTTTCCAACGCTTTCACAAAAAGTTCTGACGCATTCATGCAGAAAAATCCTCCAAGCGTTCAAATCGATGATTTCAACGGCCAAGCAGACGAAAATACAGACTGAAACAGGCGGTTGTTCAATTCTAAACCATTTTGATCAGAATTCTAAAATTTTGATATTTTAAATACCGCGATTTGATGCGAGAATGTTGCAATCCGTCATTTGACCCACCCTCCAGCCATATCGCCAAACCGTGACGGTCTAAAATTGACAGATTTTCGACTTTCCGCCAAACCTCTTGTCGTTTATCCGAAAAGATGAGATTGAATCTAATCGTATTTTTATTAATTATTTTAATATTTTATAAAGTGTCTTTGAATTTAAGAAGTTAAATTTTCTAGTCCTAAAGTACTGCATTTTTTCTTTTCTTACGAAATTATTCCGTTGCCTTCTCTTTTCCAGATAAATTGCTTAAAAAAGAAGAAAATCGACACCATAAGTGACTGTTTTTTCGTCATAAAATTTTTTATAAGAAATAGTTTTACCTCAACGGGAAGCTGTGGTAGGGTTCGCGCTCTGTTATGCCCCGCCGATACGCTCACCCCCTCCGAGCCGGCGGGGATTTTTTTTGGTTATTTCGCGGTCCTG